>DTYH01000063.1 GCA_012961955.1 Desulfobacterales bacterium
AATTTTGGGATTCAGAATTCGCCTGGCTAAATTTCAAAAGCTCGGGCTAAGGTCATCAAACCCTACAGGGTTTTCCCCCTACCGCGGTCGTTCACCCTGTTAAATTTTCAGATGGGAACAACCCTATTTAACGGGCTGGACTTCGCCAGGATGAGTGCTCCAAAAAGCTCATAATGGTCATCCAAAGGGTTATGCGAAGCTCTCGTTGACTAGCGAGAGTTAACAGGGTGTGGAGGCCCAGCCTTGACGGACCCTCGTTGGTGTAGGTTTTAGGAAGGGACTACAAGCTACGCGATTCTTAAGGACTGCATTTTTGGTTTTTTGTTAGATGTCTCGGTTTTCTCCATTGCTAACTCAGGGAAAAGCTAAAGGTTTCCGCCGAGTCGTTTCAAGAAAAGCTTCATCCCGTGAACAGTTACGATCTTTCAACTCCGTCCAATGAAGCCATTCGTGTCGTGACTTTCAACACGTGGTTGAGCTCTTCATTCGGGTAGTGAATCTTTTGCACAATCCGCCTCCCTTTTGGAGAGAGCCTGAGATAACCCCAGATACTTCGCTCTAATGCCCGTTCTCTGCCGTTCCGATTGTAGTAGAGGGGGAGGTTTGTGTAGAAGTATGAGATGCTGTCGGCATCCTTTAATAGGTCTGACCTCGGGTCACCACCAGTCTCATGACAGCAAACCAGCCGGTAGACCTCATTGGCTACATAAGGAGGGACGTTACATTCATCCATGATCTCTTTCAGAATGATAGCACTATTCTTGGCATGTGCAGCTTTAAAGGAATCGTAGTCTCTAAAGTCTTCCCGATTCACCTTTCGCTCCTCAACAGCCCGGTCAATGTCGTGCCCAAGTGCAGCGATCTGGAGAGCATCATCAGCATCAGGATCTAACCTTAGCAGCCAATCGAGAGTATCTTCAGCATGATATGGATCCTCTGGCACTCGAGAGCAGGCTATGATAGCCCGTACCTTCTGTTTTGTACAATCAATGCTGTTCACGACAGACAAAAATCCGACGAATGACTTCTCCGTTCATCAGAACAGCAATAATTACTAATGTGGGGAGCGGTTGGTTTAGAAGGGCACCCAGAAAGACTAAAAAGACCCGAACGTCGCGACCGATACGTATTCCTCTGGGTGACCGTGTGAGAGACCGCATTAGACTATCATACTTGTCAGCGGTATAACTTAGCATGAATGAGCCGATAATAGCCATGAAACCTATGAAAACGACAAATTTGTTAGTATTGTTGGTATAGACATGCCAGGTCAGTCCCAACAGCAGGAATGCATCAGCATAGCGGTCTAAAACTGCATCGAACCAGCCACCAAATTTACTTTCCTGAAATTTTAGCCTTGCTATCTCACCATCGCAGCCATCTATGATCGAGGCAAACTGAGCAAGGAAGCCGCCAGCAGTCAGAGCAAGATAGTTGCCAAGGGCGAAAAGCTTTGCAGCGAGCACAGAACAGAAGAATGAGGCCAATGATATCTGGTTGGGAGTTACTGGAAGTCTCGCGAGGTAGCGTGATATATTGATAGATAACGGCCGATTAAGATATCTGGATACCGGACCGTCGTTCTGCTTCCCCCGTAAACGAGCCAATAAGCTTCTTTCAGCTTTGTCTATGGCATTGGGATCGTCTACATCTATCCAGAACCTGCCACCGATATCGAACGCCTTAACCCTGCCTCGGGCTGCCAAGTAATGTACACCACCTGACAGACTGGTGTCGCCATCCTCAGACATGACGTGCTCGAGAGCTTCAAATAATGGTGGAGTGCATAAGAAAATGCCGGTGTCAAAACCATTGAATGGCATAAGCCCCTTGCCGATATCGGAGACCCTGCCATCCACTATCTTGACTCGGGTTACGTCCTTCATATCAACAAGGGGGCTGGAAGTATATGAATCTACCGCAAGGAGAATCTCCCCGTCATTGGGTGGCTGTCTAATCAGTTCATGCACAATGCTTGGATCGAACAGATGATCTGCCATTAAGAGGACGAAATGCTCGTTAAGGTACTTTCTTGCCTTAAGCACAGAAAGTCCGTTGCCTTGTTCCCATGCCTCATTGATTACGTGGGTAATCTTTACACGGCAACGACGAGCAAGACCATCCAAAAACGTGCGGACCCTTTCTCCCCTGTAGCCGCTTACTACGTAGAAGTCATCAAGTCCCGCCTCCACAGCGGAGCGTATTACCCGTTCGATTAAAGGTATACCTAGGATGGGGACGAGGGGTTTAACATCACCCCTCTGCCACAGCCTGCTGCCTTTCCCAGCCGCGACGATCAGGCATTTCATTCAGCTTCCCTCCCCAGCTACCACTAATAAAGGCCTCAGTCATGCGGTACGCCTCGTTATCAGTGTATTGCCGTGGTGGATGCTTCATGAAATATGCAGACGGAGGATACAGTATACCACCTTCACCTCGATCCAGGGCCAACTTACAGCAACGTATGGCATCAATAGCAACCCCGGCAGAATTGGGAGAATCTTCTACTGAAAGGCGTAATTCTAGATTCATGGGTACGTCACCGAATAGTCTACCCTCCATACGGATGAAGCACAGCTTGTTATCCTTCTGCCATGCTACGTAGTCGCTTGGCCCGATATGGATGTTCTCGTCATCGAGGCGTTCGGCAGCAACCGACTGTACAGCTTCGGTTTTGGATTTCTTCTTTGAGACGAGGCGGCTTCGGTTAAGCATGTTGAGAAAATCGGTATTGCCGCCGGTATTGAGTTGGTAGGTGCGTTCTAACTTAACACCCCTTTTCTTGAAGAGATCGGTTAAGGTTCGATGAACTATGGTTGCGCCAAGCTGTGACTTAATATCGTCCCCGATGATGGGAAGGTTTTTCTCCTTGAAACGTTCTGCCCAGGCCGGATCGCTGGCAATAAAGACAGGAATATTGTTTATAAATGCGATCCCAGCTTCCAAAGCACACTCGGCATAAAAACGGGTGGCCTTTTCTGAGCCCACTGGTAGGTAATTTGTCAGAATCTCAGCTCCTGATTCTTTAAGGATGCTGATTACTTCTTCTTTATCAGGTTCAGGTAGATCAGCCGGTTTGAACGTGTATTTGTCATCGTAATCACGCATGTGGTCGGACAATCCGTCCATGATTCGTCCCATCCGAACGGTTACGCCAGTTTTTTGTATGTCCTTGAAAAATACTTTGGTGCAGTTTGGTTCTTGAAAGATCGCTTCGGCTACATCCTTACCAACCTTTCGCTGATCGATGTCAAAGGCCGCTACTACTTCGATGTCACCAGGACGGTAACCACCAATTTCCCAATGCATTAGACCGATGACGTCTTCAGGTTGTTTGTCCCTGTAATAATGTATTCCTTGAATCAACGAGCTGGCACAATTCCCAATTCCTACAATAGCAATCTTGATCTTGTCCATTTCTCTCTTAATCACCTCCTAGAAGATATAATTAATGTCACGTAATTCAGAAGCAGGCAGTTTAGATGACGGTCGATCCAAACAAACGCCACCCAAGACAGGGAAACAACTAAATGATATCAATGGTATGAACGTCTAAAACCTCCCCGAAACGTGTAGCAAATAAACAAGAGACATTTTAGTCGCTGGCTGTGGCACAAATAATTACTTTTTTAAATTAATCACTATTTTCCATATTTCAACTCTATATTTCAAACTAATCGCTAAATATGGAAAATCATTACTAACTCTGTAGTCTCGCTGAACCCGGTGTCTTCACTACGAGACCATTCGATAACCATCTTGAACGACTGTTATCAGCTTTTTGGGGCACCCGTGGGCCCCCTCGTTAACGTGTCGGTTCACGGTGTATTCCAGTTCTTCCAAGATAGGCGGGTCATTCCTATCCTCCTTTCTCATATGGCGGGGTTTTCTAACACGCCATATGGAGAACGGGTTGAACCCTTACTTTTCGATATACGGCAGAAGCCTCTACCGCTCGTGATGCTGGAAGCGGATGAGCAAGGTGTTACCGGGTAAAATCGGTAAATAATGTTTGGAGTTAGGCTATTGAGAAAAAGGTGGGCTCAAGACCCGCTTTCGATAGGAGTCCTGGATCCGGGGAATCATCGATGAGATCGGATATGAAATCTTCCCTATCAAGCGTACGGGAAGGAGTTCTATCACCGAGTTGGTAACAAAGGCGCCCTGAAATTGGGGCAGATCGTCAGGTAGAATCTTTTCTTCCAGGACATCAACATTCATAAAATCGAGTATTTCTATAATCTTAGCCCGCGTTATCCCATCTAAGAGGCCGGCCTCTACTGGCGGAGTAATAACTACCCTATCCCCCTTAATGAAGAAGATATTGCTAATGCACCCTTCTGTAACCTCCCCTCTTTCATTAGTGAATATGGCATCAAAGAAGCCATGCTGTCTCGCCCACCTAAGCACAAACATATTCTCCATATATGAAGTAGTCTTGAACCTTACAAGAGGAGATAGGGAGTACCTTCTTATCGGCGAAATACCGAGTCTCACCCCCTCGGACATGAGCCTGTTCATGTCTGGCAGCACTTCCCAATGTACAGAGAACCTCACCTCGCTGACGTCCTGATCGCCATAAGATAGGAGGTTAAGACGAAGCCGAGCCTCTGCTTCCTCGGGAATTTCATTCAGCACTCTAAGTATGGCACCCCTTGCCTCCTCCGTACTGAAAGGTAGGCTAAAAAATTGGCATCCGCGAGCCATCCTCGCCAGATGCTCGTCTATCCAAGGGATCCTTCCTCCCCGATAAACCCTGAACGTCTCAAAAAGGCCTTCGCCAAAAAAGAGTGTTCTGTTTTTCACAGGTCGATCCCAAGCGCCATGAATGTAGCCCTGGCCTTAAGCAGGCTTTCTTCGTATTCCAGCTCAGGCCTTGAATCCGCCACAATCCCTCCTCCTACTCCGAGAACTCCCTTGCCGTTAGCTATCTCAACGGTTCGAATGGCCACATTAAATACCATTTGGTCCGCCCAAAGATATCCAATCGCACCACAATAGACTCCACGTTCATTAGGCTCAAGTTCATAGATGATCTCCATAGCCCGTTTTTTAGGGGCACCAGTAATCGATCCAGGTGGGAAGACGCCCCTGATAATATCCGATCTTGTCGTCTCTTTTTCCACCTCTCCAGTCACATGGCTTACCATCTGATATACTGTACTGTAAGCTTCTACTACAAAAAGCCTGGGGACTTCCACCGAGCCGAAACGGCAAAACCTGCCCAGATCGTTTCTCATAAGATCTACGATCATGACGTTTTCAGCTCTATCCTTAATACTCTCT
Source organism: Desulfobacterales bacterium (assembly GCA_012961955.1). Lineage (GTDB taxonomy): Bacteria > Desulfobacterota > Desulfobacteria > Desulfobacterales > DTYH01 > DTYH01. Next base: position 5,287 of record DTYH01000063.1, read on the forward strand.
TTGAGTCTTTTCCTAAGTCTCCTGTCTTTGGTCGGCTTAGAAGACCTCTTTATAGTTCCCTTCATTGGTTTTGTGAGGACCGTCCCTTTTTTGACCCTTAGAAACAATTCCGGACTACCTGATACCACATACCCATCTCCAAGATTTAGAAAGGCACCAAATGAAACAGGTTGAACCTTTTTTAGCTGGAGATAAAGACCAAAGGGGTCTCCACTATATGTGAAGTAGAATCTTTGCGTGTAATTGATTTGATAGACCTCCCCGGCAGCGATATAATCAAGAACATTCTTTATCCTGTCGATATAGTATTTCTTGCTTTGATTGGCACCTATTAATCTACCCTTTTCTCCTGATCGGATCTTTCTGTTTAGAGTCAATCTGAAACGATTTGGCATATCCTCCCTTTGCCATAAATACCATGTCTGGCGTATGTTATCAAAGACAAGTATCTTAGGATAGGCAGCCAAGTAGAAATGGGGGTTGAATACATCCTTTGGGCCCGGGTTTGGCAGGGTCTCTATCCATTGACATACCTCGTATCCTATATACCCTGCTACAAAATAATCCCTTGGCCAAAGGTCAATGAACGAAAACAGGTCCTCTTTTCGTGTAGACCTAACATCCCCCTTTATTGTTTCTTGTGGTTCCCAGGCGATGAATGAATACCTGTCGCTGAACGAGACCCGCTGGCTATCGAGTAATATGGCTCCTGGCAGATGGCAAAAGGTCTTAAAGACGTGATCAGGTAGAGCGTCTATTTTGACCTCGGTTTTTATCATTTGGTTCTATAGATTCGACGTAAGAGAGTCCGTGTCCGTTTACGAAACGAGGATTCCTTTGATTCCTTATACACGTTTTTCAGTATCCCCGTCTAAAGGGAAACCTATTCTAAATGTTTCGTCTATCTGGTCTATTTCGTCTATTTCGTTGACCAAACAAACCAGATAGACGAAATAGACCAGAATATCTTACCGACTCACTAGGAGAAGAGCCAGATAAAAAGACCTACCCGATCCGGATGAGGAAAGGGCAGGTCTCTAAATTGAATGAACAATTCTTTTAAAATAGCTAAAGATCAAACCTCAGGTCTTGGTAAGAGGCCAGCACTTTCTACGATTTCAGGAACTCTTTGCTCCCATTCGATGGCCATCAGATGTATGCCGGCAACCCCATCGATCTCTCTTAGTTCCTGAATCTGTTCTACACAAATTCGGATTCCTTCGTCAGCCTGCCTCTTTTTGTCCACTCCTCTTAGACGTTTGATGATTTCATCAGGCACGTCCATACCCGGAACCATATTCTTCATATATCTTGCCATACCTAGACTCTTCATTGGGGTTACACCGGCCAGGATATAGACCTTCTCCGTAAGACCCATATCCCGTGCCTGGGCCATCCATTTCTTGAATTTATCCATATTATAGATACACTGAGTCTGAATAAAGTCAGCCCCGGCAGCCACCTTTTTTGCAAGACGGTGTACACGAAATTCAAACGGGTCACCAAAAGGATTGGCGGCAGCCCCGATAAACATCTTCGGTGGAACAGTGATCTCGGCCCCGCTCAAAAAGCGGCCTTCGTCCCGCATAGTCTTTACCATGTTAATAAGATTCATAGAATCAATATCATAAACATTCTTGGCCCCGGGATGATCTCCAAACCTCTGATGGTCCCCTGAAAGGCACAGTATATTCTTTATGCCCAAAGAATAGGCGCCCAGGATATCACTTTGCATGGCCAGACGATTACGATCCCGACATACCATCTGATAATTGGGTTCCAGCCCTTCCTGAATAAGGATTAAACACCCGGCCCAGCTCGACATACGGACTACCGCTGTCTGGTTGTCGGTCACGTTGACCATATCTACCATGCCTTTAAGATATTTGGCCTTTTTTCTGATTGCTTCAGGATCAGCTCCCCGAGGTGGACCGCATTCGCCGGTCACGGCAAAATGGCCAGCATTCAAGATCTTTTCTAGTTTGCTTTCCGATTTCATTATGCAAGATCCTCCCTTACCACCTTTCTCGGGCCACCGTCTCGGCTCGTAGTCCAGTCCTTAGGCGGTTGAACGCTTAAAATATTACTGAGCTTTCCCTGCCTGGTCAGCTTTTCCACAATCAGATGCCAGACACAATCAATATCCTTATCGATTTCACACCTTCCATTGGATGATCCACCGCATGGGCCATTAAGGAGGCTCTTGGAACAGCGAGTAATGGGGCAGTATCCTCCAAATAGATGGACTATACACGTGCCACAACCCTGGCACCTTTCAGCCCATACGCCGTGCGCCAGAGCTCCGCCCATAAACTTTGTGTTCAGGCCGGGAAAGACCAGAGCATCCGGATATCGTTCTGATAAAAATTGGGGCCCTACACTACATGCCATAGAGATTATAGCTTCAAAATCGTCTACAATATCTGAAATCTGTTCAATATATTCGGGATCACATTGACGTTCCAGCGTCCTTTCTGCCACCTCCAGTTCTTTACCCTCTTTTTTGCGGGCAATCTTTAAAGTGGCCGCCAGGATTCCAACCTCTTTCTCACCACCGGCATTGCAAACTGTAACACATCCTTTACAGCCAACTAACATAATCCTGTGATAGTCCTTGATCATATCTAGTATTTCGCTTATCGGTTTTCTTTCTGCAACTATCATATCTCTACCCTCGATCTTATGTTCTATTTATCTCTCCCGTGAATCGGACTGGGGCCGAGTTCCTTAATCTTGGTTGTGATCTCATGAGCTATCTCGGCAAAGCGATGCCCCTGGCCGGCAGAGATATTGTAAATACCAACCCGTTCTGGCTCCATCCCTATCTCTTCTAGCGTCCGCTTTACATATTCCACCCTTTTCCTTGCCTGTACGTTGCCTGTAAGAAAGTGACAATCGCCATCAAGGCAAGCAGCAACAAAGACTCCATCTGCGCCCTCTTCAATCGGCCTTAAAATGTGCAGAATGTCCACTCTACCAGTACATGGAACCTGAATTATATGTATGTTAGGAGGGTACTGAAGCCTCAAGCAGCCTGCCGTATCAGCAGCTGTATAGGAGCAATATTTGCAACAATACACAACAATCCTGGGATCAAAGTCGTTCATAACTTAACTCCTCAAAAAGAAGATATACCAAATATTTGTGCGCAAGATTCCAGTTTATACGTTAACAGATGGCGAACCGTTCTATTCTGTCGCTTTGGGTATATGCGTAATATGTTAATTTGAGGGGGCTCAATCACCCCCAGGCCTTAGCCTGGGAGTGATTCGATCGATATGACTACAAAAAAGAAGCGACTCGTGTTCTCCTCCTTTCTACGAATTTAGAACAGACCTGTAACCTTTCCCGTCTTCACATCGACGTCCACCCTGCGGAAGGCAGGATTAGAGCCGGTTCCCGGCATGAGGCTGATAGTGCCAGCACATGGACAGAGGAACTTCGCTCCGGAGTAGATCAATACATCGCGAATAGGAAGTGTCCAGCCCTTGGGTACGCCCTTTAGCGCTGGATCATGTGAAAGGGAAAGGTGTGTCTTTACCATCATGGTGGCATAATCGTCATATTTTGGATCGGACTCGAGCATCTTGGCCTTGGCTTCGGCCTCGGGAGTCCAGGTGACACCGTCAGCGCCATAGACCTCTTTCGCGATGATTTCCACACGGTCGCGTAACTTCATCTCCAGCGGATACAGGAAACGGAACTCGTTCTTTTCATCACACGCATCCTTCACCGCATCGGCGAGCTCAAGTGCGCCCTCTCCACCATCGGCCCAGTGGGTAGACTTAGCACACCTAGCACCAGCCTCCTCAGCAGCCTTGCGTACCATTGCAATCTCGTCAGGGGTGTCTGTATGGAAGCAATTGATGCAAACCACAGGATTGATACCTGCCTTGCGGATGGTGTTGATATGGTGGATCATATTAGGAAGACCCTTTTCTAGGAGTTCCAGGTTCTCCTTTGTGTATTCATCAGCAAGAGGCAGGCCGGCAACAACCTTGGGGCCGCCGCCGTGCATCTTGAGTGCCCTGATCGTGGTTGTCAATACGGACACATGTGGGATCAGACCGCTGTATCGACATTTCACGTTCCAGAATTTTTCAAAACCAATATCAGCTGCAAATCCGCTTTCTGTAATGTGATAATCAAACATCTTCAGGCCGATACGGTCTGCAATGATTGAAGACTGACCCACTGCGATGTTTGCAAAAGGACCGGCATGGACCATGCAGGGCTGATATTCAACAGTGGACATCAACGTAGGGTTAATGGTGTTTCTCATCCACGCTGTCATTGCCCCTGCTACCTCTAAGTCGGAGGTGGTCACCACATTCCCTCTCTTATCGAACGCTACTGTTATGTTGCCGATCCTTTCCCTAAGATCGGCAAGGTCTCTGACAATAGAAAGTATAGCCATGAGCTCAGAGGAGACACTAATACCGAACCTGGACTGCATCGTGAAGCCATCAAACCGGCCACCGATACCAATGATTATATTTCTTAAGCTCTGGGCACAAAAATCTATGACCCAGCCCATCTCTATTCGTGTAGGGTCAATATCGAGGCGACGCATGCCCGAAAGACGCTGGAGCTGTTCGTCAGTGTAGTTCCGTTCATGTTGCATGCGAGCAGTAAGGGCCACCATTGCTAGGTTGTGAGCATTCGTTATATCGTTTATGTCACCGGTCAGCCCCATAGAGAATTCCGTCATAGGAATAAGCAAGGCATTGCCACCACCGGCTGCTGTGCCCTTGATGTTCATGGTTGGACCTCCAGAAGGTTGGCGCAAGCAACCACCGACATTTAGGCCTCGCTTGCCCATGCCTTCCATTAGGCCGACAGAGGTTGTACTCTTCCCTTCGCCCAACGGGGTTGGCGTAATAGCGGTCACTTCGATGTACTTGCCGTCCGGTTTGTCCTTGAGCCGCTCTATGATTTTCATAAAGTCGAGTTTGCAGAGTCGCCCCATTGGAATGATCTCGTCCTTTTCCAGACCAAGCTTGTCACGCCACTCATCCGGTGTGGGCATGTTCTCTTCAGCAGCCTCTGAAATCTGCCAGTCAGCCATCTTTGTTGCATCGTAAGCCATGTATAGAACCTCCTTTTAGCTTTTTTTGTTTAATATAGACCCATACAACCCCCAAGAGTAAGGGGTTGCAAAAACTTCTAAATTGAGGCCTTTACACAACGCCTTTTTCAATCGTTCTTATGAGCTTTTTGACCCGTTCATCCGCTCGCAAACTCGTCCCTGAAAACTCGGTCTTGTGGGCTTCCAAGAGTCGAGGACTTGCCCGCGACTGTCCCGTTAGATTTCCCGAGGGGGGAACCCTGTTTATATTTAACTAACGGGGCGGACTTCGCCCGGATGGAGACCTAAGAAAGCTGACCCCAGAAGGGTCGTTGAGGTTGGTTATGCAAAGGTGTCCGGCTATGTCTCCTTATGTACTTAAGCTATCACTACTACTCAAAATTTAAAATTATTGTCAAGAAAAAAAAGACATGAGTCCATTTTTTACACCCTCCTGTTTTTTCCTTGACACAAAATTATCTTTTAAATATACTCCATCACCTTAAACTTAACACCCCGATCGCCTTCCTTATTGAGGTGACGTGGCTTAACGGTTTTCCAGGCGTGTTTCGCCGAGTCAACGTTTCCAGTAGAGGGAATAACACTTAGAAAAGAGGAAGTTGAGAGACATGACCGAACTAAAAAAGAATCAACAGGGCTCAAAAGGTGCTGTATTGGTAGTCGGTGCAGGTATTGCAGGTATCACTGCTTCACTCTATCTTGCGAAGGCAGGAAGGCGGGTGATTCTAATAGAGAAATCGCCCTCCTTAGGGGGCTTGATGCCACAACTGGATCGAACCTTTCCTACCGATAACTGCGATTTTTGTACGGTGGCTTCCCAGCTGGCTCAGGAAAAGGATAAGTTACCATTAGACATAATGCTGAAGACTGAGCTTATCTCCCTCCAGGGGGTTGCGGGTGCGTTTGAATGTGAACTCTTGATCAAGGCGAACCCCATAGACAACCAAAAGTGTACTGCTTGTGGTGTCTGCGTTTCAGCGTGTCCAAGGGAGGCTATATCTTTAGTTCCAGGCTTTGATCAGAGATCTTCAACCTGTATCCGCTATCCCCATTCTATCCCGCAAGCGTATGTAATCAATACAGACCTCTGCGATCAGTGCGGACAATGCATCCCTGTTTGTATCCCAGGGGCTATTGATCTTACCAAAAAGGACGAAAAACAAAGAGTCGATGTAGCCTCGGTGATCCTGGCCTTGGGGGCTGAAATAATCGATGTGAAGGAATTGCAATATTATGGTTACGGCATATCTCCCAATATTGTTACAGGGTTGGAACTGGAGCGTATCCTAAGCGCATCAGGTCCAACAGGGGGAGAGTTATTGCGGCCCTCTGATGGTAAAAGGCCGGAGCGTATTGCTTGGATACAGTGCGTTGGTTCCAGAAATGACAAGATAGGCCAGGGATACTGTTCGAGCATATGTTGCATGTACGCCCTTAAAGAGATTAGTATAGTGAAGGAGCGTGTCTCTCCTGATATAGAAACATCTGTATTCTTTATGGACATGCGCACCTGTGGAAAGGGGTACGAGACATATTATCAGCGCGTGAAGAACGAATTAGGTGTACGATTTGTCAGGGCACGCCCCCATACCATTATGGAAGCTAAAGACAGCGGGAATCTGATTGTGCAATACATGGAAGACCATGACCAAAAGGAAGAGGAGTTTGACCTAGTAGTTCTCTCCACAGGTCTTAAGCCGTCTGAATCAGCAGTAGAACTGGCACGTAAGTTAGGATTACAGCTAAATCAATACAGTTTTATCCGATCAGACCCTCTTGTTCAGGTAGAGACCTCGAGGGAGGGTATCTATGCATGTGGTATGATCGAGGAACCGAAGGACATTCCAGAAACTGTCGTCCAGGCTGGTGCTGCTGCCTCTAAGGCGGCATTACATCTTCCTTCAACGACGGCTACCCCTTCTTTGACATCCCCTACGGATGATATAGTAGAAGAAGATATCCGGACGGGTATATTTGTTTGTGCTTGTGGGGATGAGATTGCTGGCCGGATTGATCTGGCAAGGCTTATGGATAGAGTATCAGAATTACCCTCTGTTGAGCTGGTGCGGGAACAGGAATTTTCGTGTCATAACGTAGGATTGGAAGAGATTGAGCGTGAGATAAAGGAGCGGCGTCTAAACCGTGTAGTAGTGGCCGCATGTTCGCCGAGGAGCTACGAAATCCTTTTCCAGGAAGTAGCCGAAAAGGCAGGTTTGAACAGGCATCTTGTTAGTGTTGTCAATATACGAGAGCAAGATGCATGGGTCCATTCTGAAGACAAGGAAATGGCAACGAAAAAGGCTGAGATACTGGTCCGTATGGCAACAGGAGCGTTACGGAGGAAGAAGCCTCTCACAGAGTATCGGAAGGCCAGCATTCCTGCTGCCCTTGTACTCGGAGGGGGAGTGGCCGGTATGACAGCGGCGGTTGAGCTTTCCAAACTCGGACATTCGGTATTTTTAGTGGAAAAGACTGGCAGCTTGGGTGGAGTTTCCAGATCGATACATAAGACTCTTAACGGAGGGGATGTACAGGCCTTAATTCAACACCTGGAGGAAATGGTAGAGAAGGAACCAAATATTGAGCTTATTACCCAGGCAGAAGTGGTTGGCTTCAGTGGTGAAGAGGGTAGCTTTTCCACGGAGCTCCGGATTGGTCCGGACGGAGAATCTCGTACGATAGAGCATGGAGTCGTTATTCTTGCAACAGGTGCTGATCCGTATCGGCCTAAGGAGTATATGTACGGAGAGTCCCCACTGGTGATTGACCAGTTAGAACTAGAGGCGCAGATCCACGATCGACCACAAGAGGTGAAAGATTGGGATAACGTGGTAATGATACAATGTGTTGGGTCCAGAAACGATGAGCATCCCAATTGTGGGAGGGTATGCTGTCAGACTGCAATCAATAATGCCCTCAAGCTTAAGGAACTGAACCCTGACATGGGAGTTCTTGTACTCTACAGGGACATAAGGACCTACGGTTTTCAAGAAGATTATTATCGTCTCGCACGAGAAAAGGGCGTCATATTTGAGCGTTACGATCCTGATGATCCGCCAAAGGTGGAAAAGGAGTCCAACAATAGGGTAAAGGTGAAATTTAAGGACCTGATTCTTAACAGAGATATGGAGGCAGGTGTAAACGCTCTTGTGCTGAGCACCTCACTGGTGGCATCCCCGGATACTAGGGTCCTATCCCGTCTTATGGGGCTCGACCTTACTGAAGACGGATTTTTCAAGGAAAGCCACATTAAGCTTGAACCCGTTGTGCTGACACGTCCCGGCTTTTTTGTTTGCGGGTCTGCCCATTACCCCAAGACCATCGCTGAAAGCATATCTCAAGCGCTGGCAGCTGCAGGCAAGGCACACGAGGTTCTTTCCAGACGGGCGCTCAGGGCTAATGATGTCTTTGCTGTGGTAGAACGGGAGAAGTGCGCTGTATGTCTCACGTGTGTACGTGTCTGCCCATACGATGTTCCATTTATCAACGGCCAGGGGTATTCTCAAATCGATCCCCTTAAGTGTCGTGGGTGTGGGCTATGCGCTGCTGAATGTCCAGGTAAGGCCATACAATTGTTAAATTGTGAAGATGATCAGATATTGGCCCAGAATAATGCATTAGTTGAAGTGGCAATGTTTGACTAGGTGACACCATTCAGGGGGGGTTTTATAACAGTAAGGGTTTTGCAGTGAGGTATTTGGAATCCAGGAAAGAGTTTGGATTTAAGCCTCTTTTTCCAAATGAGTTGGTTAGATATTCCGGTCTATTTCGTTGATCTGGTTGACCAAACAGATCAAAGAGGCGAAACACTTGAATCCTTTGTTACCAATTAAGTGGGAGAAGAAGCATATTTAACAATGCTGGGAGTATCGATGGACAGCCAAAAGAACGAAAAAGGGTTGGTCGGTGCGGTCATGGTGGTCGGAGGCGGCATAGCTGGGATGCAATCCGCACTAGACCTTGCCAGTTCAGGTTATTTTGTCTATCTGGTGGAAAGATCGGCGGGGATTGGTGGGGCGATGGCGCAACTCGACAAGACATTCCCTACCAATGATTGCGCCATGTGAATTATATCGCCTAAACTGGTCGAGGTCGGCCGGCATATCAATATTAGACTTTTTACGCTGTCAGAGGTAACGGAGATTAGCGGGAGTGAGGGTAACTTCGAGGTAAAGGTGCTGGAGAAACCCCGCTATATCGACATGGATAAGTGTATTGCCTGCGGGACATGTGCCGAAAAGTGCCCACGTAAGGTCGTCAATGAATTCAATATGGGACTGGACAAGAGGAAGGCTGCCTATGTAAAGTATTCGCAAACAGTCCCGCTGAAGTATGCTATCGATGCTGCAAACTGTATATTCTTTAAGAAGGGAAAATGTAAGGCCTGCGAAAAGTTTTGTCCAACAAAGGCGGTCAATTTTGCCCAGGAGGCGAAGACGCATGTAATCAATGTAGGTTCAATCATTCTCGCTCCTGGTTTTGAGTCGTTTGATCCTACCCCATACGAAAATTATTCCTATAAGGATTCTCCCAACTGCATCACAAGTATGGAGTTTGAACGGGTCCTTAGCGCTTCCGGACCCTACGCCGGGCATCTGGTGCGGCCAGGCGACAAGAAGGAGCCCAGACGTATAGCATTTATACAATGTGTTGGCTCTAGGGATACTCATCACTCCAATAACGGCTATTGTTCTTCTGTGTGTTGTATGTATGCGATTAAAGAGGCACTGGTCGCCATGGAACACAGCAAAGAGCCCCTGGAGACATCGATCTTCTACATGGATATGCGTACATACGGGAAGGATTTTGAGAAATATTACAATCAGGCCCAGGAGAAAGGGGTAAGGTTTATCCGTGCTCGTGTGTACAATATAAGCCCTGCTGATGAAACGGGTGATCTCATTGTGCGTTATGCCACACAACAAGGTGATATAAATGAGGACGTATTTGATCTGGTTGTGCTTTCCACCGGGCTAGTGGTTCCCCAAAGTGTTAGAGATCTGGCTAGTGTAATCGGTATCGAGCTTAACAGGTACAAGTTTGCCAAGACATCCAGTTTTAGCCCGGTCAGTACATCTGTACCAGGCATTTATGCTTGTGGCGCCTTCCAGGATCCCAAGGATATTCCATACTCTGTCATGGAGGCGAGTGCTGCGTCGTCTGCGGCCACAAGTAAGTTAGCCGGGGTGAAGGGCACTCTGGTAAATGAGAAGACATTCCCTGAAGAGAGGGATATTTCCGGAGAACCTATCCGCATAGGTGTCTTTGTCTGTAATTGTGGCGTGAATATCGGTGGCGTCGTAAACGTGCCAGAGGTGGCCGAATATGCAAAGAGACTTCCCAACGTTGTCTATGTCCAGGAGAACCTCTTTTCCTGTTCCCAGGACGCGCAGGACAAATTGCGTGAGGTAATCATTGAGAACAATCTTAATCGTGTTGTGGTGGCCGCGTGTTCGCCCAGAACCCATGAGCCCCTCTTTCAGGAGACACTGAAATCGTGTGGGATTAATAAATATCTCTTTGAGATGACCAATATTCGTGATCAGAACTCGTGGGTGCATCAGAACGAACCAGAGGCGGCAACCGAGAAGGCAAAAGACTCGGTACGGATGGCCGTTGCAAAGGCAAGCCTCTTATTTCCCTTGAAGGAAGTAAAACTTGGGATTACACCGGCAGCATTGGTTGTGG
>DTYH01000064.1 GCA_012961955.1 Desulfobacterales bacterium
ATCCACAATAATGGCGTTTTTTTTCACCCATTTCAGCAATGACATTTTTTATAACCTCTCCTCCTCCACGAACCTTGCCACATAATTCGATCATCGTAAGTCCAACCTCCTTGCTTCCCGTAAAAGCAATCAGGTCCACACAAGAACGAGTCACCAAAAAATCGCCGATCTCACCGCCTCCATCAGGAAGGAAATTCAGGACTACGTGAGGCAGCTTGATTCGTTGAAAAATTTCATAGATAATAGAACCGGGTAAGGCAACTCTGTAAAGAAGGCTTATTTATAACGGTGTTTCCGGTCACTAAGGCGGCAGAAATCATTCCCATTGAGATCGCGAGAGGGAAATTCCAGGGAGAAATCACTGCTGCCACACCCCGGGGTTCGTAAAGAAGATGGCTTGTCTCTCCCTGAATCTTTCCCATTCGCAGAGGGGTGGTAAGGCGAATTATCACCCTTCCGTAGTATTCAAGAAAGTCGATAGCTCACAGAAATCGGCATCTCCTTCACTCTAATTCTTACCCACCTCACACACCTGAAGGGGGGCTAGTTCACGACGCATCTTACGTGCCACAGCTCCCGCCTTGAAAGGATATTCAGCCCGCCCGTGCGGATCGGTATCTCGCCATCCGTGAAAGGCTTCCTTAGCAGCTGTAATTGCCCTTTCAGCCTCACCCTTTCCCGCTAAAATCACAACCCCTACTACTTGGCCAGGGTCATTGGGATCTTTAGAATGGATTCCCTTTTTTGTCGCTACCCTCCTCCCATCAATGGAAAGGGTCACCTTACAAGGAAACTGCGTTCTCACTTTATCTAAGGCCTCTATGAAACGTTTCAAGTGCTCTGAAACCGTCCAATCCCACACTGGCTCGTTTCGGAAGAGGCCTTTGTCTCCATATACAGACTCCTTCTGCAAATCTCTGGCGAAGGAAGGACTCGTTGGAAGTATTTTCTAAAAGACGACGAACAAGATATGCCATCCGCGGGATCATCTTTCCGATAGGAGTATAGAGACGAAGATGAAGTCCTACTTTTTCGCAAGGCGTTTCGAACCGGTTCGGACATCCCGTAAAGGACTTGGTACTCCAGATATGTTGAGGAACCCTAAGCTCGTTAGCCGTTTCCATAACGTAGGCAATGGATCGAATGCTGTGAGAAGCACATAATAAATGGGCCATTGATGATTTTCCAAGATATAACGCGCCAGTTTTTCAAAGTTTGCATCTGTTTCATGTTTTTTGGTAAACACCGGGATAGGCCAGCTTTTTTGCCGCGCCCACACAATTTCCGCGTTCCAATAAGCCCCCCTTCACCAAATGAATACAGAATCTCTGGTTTCTCTTGCGTCCCCACTTTACAAGATCTTTAATCTGATGTTCACTATCTTGTAAATAGGTCTGGAGCGCAATCCCAGTATACGGATAATCTTTGAATTCGGGTTCTTCCAAAAGACTTCGGTAGATGGTCAAGGTAAGCCTATTAAGGTCATAGTGTTCCATGCTAAACAAACATGACCCGTATCTCCAGCGCCTTGCGAAAAATCGGTCTCAGCTTTTCTTTAGCTTGAGATACTGAATACTCAAAAGCCCTTGGATTCATCTGGGAATACATAGCATATGGTTTCATGGAGACATTGATCTTAGGAGCACATCCCCAATCCAGATCTTCAGCTTCAACGCCTATGAGGTTCCATCTCTTCTGAGCCTTATCCGATATTTCCAAGGATTCGAAATAACGTTGGAGATATTCTTCTGCTTCCCTTTCGGAAACCACGGCCTCTCCGAACAGATCAGTTGTAAAGGTCATTCCATTAGACCTCTGATCTTCCAATACGAAAAAAGCCTCTTGAGGAGTAGCTCCAGCAATGAACTATTTCGTCATCTTCTTGATATTGTTTCCCATTTTTTTTGAGATCATCTGTGCAGTCTTCGATGTTGGAGAAACAAATCGTAGCCCCCGTTGCAGGGCTGCAGGAAAATCGCGTTCAGGTCTGCAAAAATACTCCAATAGGTGCCTCACAACAGATTCCGGACGGTCAGGCATAGAAACACCTCAATAAACCGGAACAATTCCACCTTGAAAGTCTCATTCTTCATGCACCGCTCATTGCCTTTCCGGTCCAATATTCCTTCTTAAAGAGAGAAGGCATTTCTCCTTCGATCACTTGATAAAGCCGCAGGCCTGTCTTTCGGATACGCGATTCAATATCTTCAGACATCATGTTTGCTCCTCACCCTCCTACCAGTTCCGCAATCTGACTTTTGAAGTGTTGATACATGGATAAGCCAATGGTAACAATTTAGCGTACGAAACCTTTTACCACCTCATCCTGAACGACTCTCGTCTCCCGGCATTGTGAACGGAGTGAAGCGGAGTGAAGAACCTTCTTAGATGGTTTGCTTACGCTCGGCATGATGACGCCTTGGGATCTTGTATGAAAGAAGTTCTAAGGGATTTTATTTGCTTGAGACGCGATCCATGAACTCTCCGGGTGACATTACGGAAGGTCCCAATGAGCCAGTATCGGACCTATGGCAAAAGGGCTTCAAATCTTTTTTCGGGCTGCTGGGGCTAAAGCCTGGACGATTGAAAACGCTGGGAATCTTTTTTACCTGCGGGGACTGGCATTTCCTGCATACCACTTCGGCCAGTGAAGAGGTCACGATTTCTTCAAAGTGATGTCCGCATTCATTACATTGATACTCATAAATTGGCATACTCCCTCCTTCATCCTTATTCGATATTCGATTTCGGTGTCAGGGATCAGTATAACTGGTCGGTTAACCAACGCCCACGACCGACACTGACCACCGATAAGGTATTACAGAGATTCTAGATTATTAGAATGAGAAACCATTGACCAGGGGATCATTCTGTTCCATAATCCACTGATTGAGGCCGATTAAATAGGCATTCCCAGTAATTCTTGGAATTACAGCCCGAAAACCGTGATAATCAAGCTCCTGAACCAGTTCTCCTGTAAAAGTGCTTCCCAGCAAACTTTCGTTTATAAACGATTCTCCTATCCCTATACGCCCCTTGTGATAAAGGGCGGCCATCCTTGCACATGTACCTGTACCACAGGGCGAACGGTCTACCTGTCCCTCGCCAAAAACCGTCACATTCCTACTGTGAGCCGAAGGGTTCTCAGAAGGGGCATGAATTACCACCAGGTCTATATGACTAATACCCTTATGGCCAGGGTGCTTTACAAAAAATTCTCGATTGGCACTCTCCCGTATCTTCAACCCCCAATCGATAAGCTGATCTAAGTTTTCTTTTTTAAGGGGGATACCCAGCTGTTGTGCCTCCACTATAGCAAAAAAGTTACCTCCAAAAGCAATGTCGATCTCTATATCACCAATACCGGGAAGACTTAGGCGGCAGTCGGCAGCATATAAGAAAGAGGGAACATTTTCTATAGAGATCCTTTTTATCTCTCCATCCACGATTTGTGCCTCCGCCCTTATAAGACCGGCTGGAGTATCCAGGGTAATGGTCGGTCGCGGTTCCGCGGTCGGGTAAAAACCTACTTCGAGAATCGATTTGATCACGCCTATAGAGCTGTGTATACACATATTCAGATAGCCTCCCCCATCCATAAAAATCACACCGATATCGGCCTCTGGAGATACAGGGGGAAGCAGGATAGCACCAAACATATCCCGGTGACCACGAGGCTCATGGATAAGAGAACACCGCAGGAAATCAAGATTCTCTTCAAAGTATACCTTTTTTTCTATCATGCTCTTTCCAGGAACATGAAAGTTATGATTATAGATGAGCCGGGTGGGTTCACCCATAGTATGGGTATCAACCGTACTGATGATCCCCTTGGTCTTCACTCCTTCCTCCTTTGCGCCCAAAATGCTGATCCAATTTTTAGGAGACCGTCACTGTTCCGTTAGCCACTAAATAGGCTTTCCAAAATAGACTCCAAATGGGCTCCAATCTGTTGCTTTCTTATGTCCAGGCATTTTTCCAAGGCCTCCACGCAATCACATGCATAAGCATCGGCTTCAATCGATCTGGCAAACTCTTGATGAACCAAGGCTCCACCCACTATAACCTTAAGATTATTCAGGTAGCGTTCCTTTTCCACAGACTTTATCACCTCTTTCATATTGCGCATAGTGGTGCTAAGCATGGCCGACAGGCCCAGAATATGCGGTTTAGATTCTTGAACGGCCGACAAAAATCTTCCAGCCGGCACATTAACCCCCAGGTCTTTCACCTCAAATCCAGCCCCCTCCAGCATGACGATCACCAGATTCTTCCCAATATCATGGATATCCCCTTCCACGGTACCAATCACGATCTTTCCCTTCTTTCCGAGTGATGATCGTATTAGTTTGGGCGCTAAAATCTTCATCCCTCTCTTTACTGCTCTGGAAGCGATCCAGATATCAGGTAAAAAAACCTCGCCTAGTTTAAACTTCTCAGCGATAAACCCCATGCCTTTCAGGAGGCCTTCCCGGAGAATAGTCTCAGCGGGGATCCCAGCCTCCATGTATGTGGCCACGAGCTCTCCTATCCTGTCCAGATTCCTTTCAGAGTAATGCTTTTCAGGATCAAATAGTGCGAGCATATTCTGTATAAAAGTATTTCTAAGCTCCTCCACACTTTCCTGTTTCTCACTCATGGGTATCCTCTCACCGGGGGCTAAAACAAGTAGCGGGAGTTAGAATAAGCTAACCCCCGCCACTCTTCGATAACCCTCCTGGTTTAGTATTGAAAATTATTAATAAAAGATCTCCCCCTATTATA
>DTYH01000065.1 GCA_012961955.1 Desulfobacterales bacterium
CCTTCGGTCTATCCTTGACGCCTTCCTTTTGTAGTCATCGGACACCTCTTTTCCGTTGCCATCACTCTTAGAAGGGTCTCCGCTTTTTTAAACCACATGGATCTAAGGCTCCCTGTCGAACCGTGTAGACTCGCTCACCAGTTTCTTTCTTGCTGGCTCCTAAAATATAAGCTTGTTTCGCGTGCTATAACGCCACTCAATAGCAGAAGACCGACCAGATTTGGTAATGCCATGAGACCATTCATCACGTCTGATAGACTCCATACAAACTCCAGACTTCGAAGCGAGCCGAAGTAGACAGCAGCGACGTAGATTACACGGTAGGGTATAATGACCCTCTCTCCGAGCAAAAACTCCACGCTTTTCTCACCATAGTAGCACCATCCAAGAATGGTAGAAAAGGCGAACAGGGAGAGACTGATCGAGACCATCCACCCCCCCCAGGTACCGTGCAGTCCCTCCCGGAATGCGAGCTGGGCTAATGGTGCCCCGTTCAATCCCGACTCCCAAGCTCCGGTGACGATGATGACCAACCCGGTGAAGGAACAGACCACAATAGTGTCGATGAAGGTCTGAGTCATGGAGACCAGGGCTTGACGTACCGGTTCGCGGGTCTGTGCAGCTGCTGCGGCTATGCCCGCTGAACCAAGCCCGGATTCATTTGAAAAGATCCCGCGGGCAACGCCAAACCGAATCGTTTGTGACAAGGTTGCACCGGCGAACCCTCCGGTGGCAGCGGTTCCACTCAATGCACCTTTCACGATCCATCGAATTGCATCCGGGACCCTCTCAATATTGAGAATCAGGATAATTCCAGACCCGAGTAGGTATGCAATAATCATTATGGGCACAAAGAAACCTGTAAATCGACCGATGGATTTGATCCCTCCAAGGATCACAGTTGCAGCAGCCATCGCTATCAGGACCCCGCTTAACCACACCGGGATCCCGAAGGAATCGTCTAATGCTGCGGCAACCGAGTTTGATTGAACCATGTTGCCTATGCCGAATGCCGCCACCGCGGCAAACAAAGCGAAGAGGATTCCCATGGTGTGTCCGACTCCCTTCCATGGAATTCCATTGGCCAGGTAATACATCGGACCACCAGCCTGCTCCTGTCGGCTGTCCACGGAGCGGTACTTTACGGAGAGGAGGGCTTCGGAAAATTTCGTCGCCATCCCCACAAGGCCTGTAACCCACATCCAGAAAAGAGCACCAGGACCGCCTAGTGCGATTGCGGTGGCCACACCCACGATATTTCCTGTACCCACAGTGGCAGCCAACGCAGTCATAAGCGCTTGGAAGTGGGAAATATCCCCCTCGGCATCCTTTTCTTTGCGAACCACGAGACCCAACCAGAGGGAATACCAGAGTTTTCTAAACTGCAGCCCCTTTAGTATTAAAGTAAGGTAAAGACCAGTGGCCAATAGTAACGGGATAAGAAGGTATGGCCCCCAAACAAATCCGGAAATCATCTGAATTATGTCTGCTACTTTCGAGTCCATAACTCACCCTCTTTCCATTCTAATAAGTCAATCAAATTTTATAGAATAGATAATCCTTGATCCGAAATTCAATACTTGTAATGTCTTAGCTCCTTGAAAGAAGTTGGAATCGGTTAATCTTGCTCACTTTCGTGAACAATTTTGACCGCATAGAGCATTATTACTCAATTTTTCAAAGAGGTAAATTGTTACTAATATTTTACGAGACCGTGAAAATTGTTACGAATTTTTAGACTCTGAATATTTCAAATGCTTCTCTCCCAGAATCCTCGAAATTGCTCGCAAAAGACTCTTTATGAAACTATCAACATTTGAACCTCACTGCGTTCAGGAGGACTCTGAAGGTAAACGCGTCAGCTTCCCAGGCGTTGTTGCCGTCGATTTGCAGTACAAGTGGCCGATCCAAGCGCACAGCCACTCGCTGACCAGTACGGTATTCGCCCAGCCGGTTACCAATACTGAATGAGGTTGCCACCCCGATAAGACACATGAAGAGCCCTGAGTTGATGCTCAAGACATGTAGTTGCCGGTCGTCCAATCGAGCCCTTGGCACAACGTACATTCCGAAGCCGTAGTATGGATGCTTGACTACCATCAGGCTCAACAGATTCTGTACCTTGAAGGTTGTCTCATCCACTCTAATCATCGTGGCGATGGGCCGCTTATATTCTCTGAAATACGCCTTGAAGGCGGCTCGGAAATATGTTTTGAAGCCAGTCTTCCCTTGGGCGAGGTATTCGTCGCGGAGCCGCATTATCGTTCCGTCTATTCCTATGGATGCCAAGAATCCGCGCTTTTTTTCATCACAGCTGATCACGTCATATTCATGAATCTCGCCGTCTCTGATGCGTTTCGCGATATCAACCAGGTTTCCCTTGTATTGAAGAGCGTGGCTCATCGCGTTCCCGGTGCCTAGGGGGAGGTATGCGATGGCTGTGCGCGTCGTATCAACAAAGTTGATAATGTCTGAAAGGGTTCCATCCCCCCCGGCGACAACGAGGACGTCACAGCGCAAGGCGAGCTCCCTCGCGCATTGCCCCAGATCATCAAGTGTTACCGTATCCAGCCCGTGAATTTCCGCATCAAGAACCTCAGCTGCCTTGGCCAGTTCGGAGCGCTTTTGATCGACAGTCATGCTGCCAGAGACGGGGTTAGTGATAATTGCGTACCGCATCTTCCTTCTCCGGAAGAGTCAAAAAGGCTAGGGGGTTTGTTACAGAGCGGAATCGCTGCAACTCTTCGCCGGGTAAAGAAAAGCTTCACCCTGTCAACAGTTGCGATTCCCTTTCTCCAGACTCTTTTACCACATATTTTCACAGGCCTGTTTTGCAATTTCGCCTCTTTGAGTCAGCTAGGCAAGATAAGTAACATCCCGTAGACTCGTTTCACGTCCAGTGGCGAGCACAGTCGCGCTAAGGATTATGATAACGCCCAACGCAGTTCTTGACGCTGGTACCTCCCCAAGCGGAGTAAAAGCGAATATGATTCCGTAGACAGCTTCAAGGGTTGGAATTATGCTTGCCAACTGTGCCTTGATGTAGACAAGACTCTTTACAAATGGGTCATGTGCAAATGTTGTACAGAGAATCCCTAATACTCCCAATAGAAGAATATCTCTTGGTTCTAGCGACCATCGTGCGAATATCCCAAATGGGAAAAGAAATAGTGTCGCAAACGCGTTTTGGTAAGAAGCGATGACCAAAGGATAATAGGGTCTGACGTACTTCCGGTTCAATAACGACAAGACTGCAAGCGTGAAGCCGGATACAATACCCCAAAATGCTCCTTGCATGACCTTGCTACTGAAAGCAAGTGAGGGAAGGACTAGGGTTAAGCCGGCAAAGACGAGTCCAGCCATGAGAACGTCAAAGAAGCGTAGCCCTTCTTTAAGGAGATACGGTTGCATAAAAGTCACAAATATGGGGAAAGTAGAGGATGTTAGCAAGCCAACAGCCACGGTCGAGATCTCGATCGAATGGAAAAAGGTTGTTCAATGTATGGCCAAAATGTTTCCTATTGGCACAACAATAGACAGATCTTTCTTGGAATTAGCCGCTAGACGTTGTTTCAAGCAGAGTAGCACGATACAGGGGGCTGCTGATGCAAAAAGGGTTCGCCCCAGAACGATTAGGAAGAGCGGTATGGACAAAAAGTTTCCGAACAAACCAGCTAGACCAAACAATAGCACGGCATCGTGAATCTCAAACATGCCGCTCTTCTTGTTCATCTAAACATCTTCTCCTAATTTGCTCAGGTCACGGAACCCTATGTGCTACGACCGACTTGCGCTGGGGCTTTTTTGTCGGGTCTGGTGCACTGAGTAGCTATGCCGTATTTGTTTGTTTCTCTTATTAGTCTGAAGGAGTTGAGCGTTTTGCCATAAGCATGGAACGTATTGACTACGCACAAAAAACTCTGTATAATCGTATAAATACAGAGACTCGCAATTGAATCTTGATAGTTTCGTAAGGAGTCTATTCTGATCACTGAGTGAACATTTTGGGCGCCTACGAAACCGTCAGTTTTGTCTTATCGTGGAATCTAAAATGACATTAGCATTCTTAAAAATTCCTTGTCAATATAGTTAACTTGAGAGGTTGGATCGATCCCAAGGCCAAGGAAAGGCTCGCTGATCGAGTAAGCCCCGTTAGAATTTCAGGCGGTCCATTAAACCGAGCGGAAAAAAAGAGGCGCGTGCCGATTTTGACCTCGTGGTTCCGTACGGGCTTTTCCAACGGGGAAAAAGATGTCATGCGTCTGAAACATTAGTCTGTCCGGACGGAGTAGGCAGGCGTATGTATCCTGGGTAAAGCGATCCATATTCTTTCATAATAAGAGGAATCCAAAAATAGAACCCGGATCCGGGAGCCCGAAGATTTTCTCACCTAAATTGCAATATACACGAGTGCTATACCAAAACACTATTGCGTGGGCCTCCGAAGGTTTTTTTCCATATCACTTGCAGATGAATTGTGAAACCTTGTCATGTCACTCCCGCGAAAGCGGTAGTCTAGTAATCTAGCCCATGGATTCCGGTTTGCGCGGGGATGACGGTTATGGATCAAGGAGAGAGATGCGAAAAGAATGGGAAGAAAAGAAGAGAGCATAAGAGACGGCATAGTAAACCTGTTAAAAGACGCTACAAGCCCCCTCTCGGGCGAAGAAATGAGCGGGAGGCTCGGTATTTCACGGAGTGCTGTATGGAAGCATATAAAGAAACTACGATCTGAGGGATATGTAATCGATTCCCGTTCAGGGTGCGGGTATTTCTTAAAAGAACGACCCGATTCTTTGTTGCCTCGAGAGATACGCAAGGGTCTAAAAACGCGTCTTTTTGGACAGTATGATATTGTTTGTGAGCCGGTACTGACTTCTACCAATGAGAAGGCCCGTGGATTATTGCTTGATGGCGTACCTGAAGGGACGCTGGTTTTAGCCGAGTCACAGACCTCGGGTAGGGGACGGCGTGGCAGAAATTGGTTTTCTCCGCCAGGCGTAGGCCTCTATGTTTCACTGATTGCCCTACCGGATATCTCTGTTTCACAGGCTACCTGTCTCAGTCTCGGAACAGCAGTGGCAGTTGCACGGGCCGTGGAGGATGTTTGTGGTTTGAAGGTTGATATCAAGTGGCCCAATGATCTGCTACTTAAAGGAAAAAAGCTGGGTGGAATACTTGTGGAGATTAACGGAGACATTGAGCGGGTCAATTCGATAGTAATAGGTATCGGGCTTAATGTCAACAACCGCAAGGAACTCTTTCCACCGAGCCTGCAACATAATGCCACATCCCTTTTTATGGCCACCGGCAAATCAGTGGATCGAATCTCGCTCCTTCAGGCATTGCTTGAACGCTTTGAGGAAGTATACCATACCTTTTTATACGCTGACTATAATACGGTACTCGATGAGTGGCGTCTCCGCACTCTCACCCTTGGACGTAAAGTGGTGATCAGCACTATCGATGGCAGGCTTCAGAGCGGATACGCCATAGATATCCTGGAGGATGGATCACTCCTTCTGGAGACGGACGAGGGGGAACGTAAAACAATAGTATTTGGAGAGATACTATGAAGAAGAGTACTACCTGGGGGACTTTTATGATCATATTCGTCTCTACGATTTTCATCTCAGCGAGCTCCACAAATGCCTGGAAACATGGGCCTTACAAGAGGTTTGTGATTAAAAACTATAGGGGAAAGGACATCCTGTGTTCCACGTATATTGTACGAAAAGGCGACCGTCTATGGCATATACTACGGCTTAAGGGTTGTCTTGCGAGGGACGACTTTCCCCGCTTTTTCAAGATACTAAAACGGCTCAATCCGCAAATACATCGATTGGACAGGATATATCCCGGACAAAGAATCATTATACCCCTGAAAGACCTATCTGGTGATCGGTTTTTTGATAATACTAAGGCGAAGACCATCACAATACCCATTTTGCCTGATATATTCTATTTTCAGTATGAGGTCTCTCCAGGGGATACAGTAGTCAAGATACTTGCCAGGCAATACGGTGTACCTGCTACCAAGATTACCCATGAAGATCTCGAAAACTTTAAGCGGGTCAATCCAGACATGCGAGATATTAATGCAATATATCCTCACCAAAGGATCCGCATACCAGTGCCTATCCCCTCAAAGCTATATCCTGTGATCGCAAGTAGTCCTAAGGCTGATGTCGCTGATGAAAGGACAGCACAGAGTGTTCGGTCCCGCGAGGATTTAAAGGGAGACTCCAGCGAAGTAGAGCCGTGGTCCGTACCCCTTGTTTCCAGGGTTATAAGTGCTGCGGGCGGAACCCTTGTCAAAAGTGGTATCTACTATTTTCCTTTTACGACAGATCAGGACCGAGTTTTACACCTATCCAAGTTTCCTGTCATAGAATGGAAGGATGGGAGTCGATTCTTGATAAGTGCTGGTGGCCACCTTTCTCAGGAAACAGAAAAGGCCATTCGCCTGTTCTGGAAATCTATGTCGGTTATTAGGATAGATAGGAACAGCCCTCCGAAAGATCTTCTGGATGCTGTGTTTAGTAATAGGAAGATTGTGCCAGACAAGGCAAGAGAACTTCTTTTAGATAATGGTATCAAGGTTAGACTCGGGGGTGATTGGATTCTGAAGGAAGATGTACCTCGCCCGAAATCCTTGGAGAATAAAGAGGGGGATCAGAGGAAGTATACATGTATCACCCTTATCGATCGCCCGGAAGAGCGTACCCCTCCCTCTATTTGCCGGTATCTTTCTGAACAGGACATCCGTGTTATAGATATCTTAGTGGGTGAGGATGTTCAGGATGGAGATGTCCACACCATAGAAGACCGAATAAATGGTCCAGAGATTCCGGTTAAATCTCTCTACACCTCAGATCAACGGGCTTTTGTGAACCAATTCCTGCATGAGATGGGTTTCTCCTATGCAGAAGATGTCCCCATTTCGTTTTCATACGAGGGTTTTGAAGTAAATACATTCACCAATTTTCTGCGCACGCCTGATGGTACTGATATGTTGGTCGACTTTGAGACCCTCTTCGGTGATGCGAAAACACAAATCGAGGCCTCAAACCTGAAGGTCCTAACTATCAGGCATGATGACGGGCCTCTAGAGATTGCAAAACATATATTACACGCAATAAATATTCCGTACAAAGAGGACCCGGTCTTCCTTGTCGCTAAGCGAGAGGTTTCCAGGAATATCTCTATTACTATCCCATGTCTATTAATTTTGTATCCGCCTCAATCTCATACGCTTCTGACCAACGCTTCTTTTAGCCGAAATCTATACCACTTTCTAAAAGAGAAACGGATTCGGGTGCTCAAAATGGACGAGTACTAAGAATCGGAAGACAGCTTAGATAATATCCTTATAGGCGGGGATGACCCCAAACCCATCAGCCTGAACAATTGCGTCCCTGACCGCATGTCGGATCATGGCTTCTCCGAGCAATCCAACTGTGTTCAGGTTGGCCTCTATGTTGCCCACAGAGAAGGCAAAGATAACGTCTCCGTCGAAAACAGAGTGGACAGGGGATATGACCCGGCCTAACCCTACATGCCCCATCTGGGCCACCTTAGCTGCCTGAACCTTGCTGAGTCGGGCATTAGTTACGATCACCCCTAGCGTAGTGCTCATCTCGCCAAATTTACGCCTCGCCACTCCTCGTCGTATCTGTTCAGCTGAGTCGATCAACGTCTTTTCGTTTGTGCCGGTTCGGGCACCAGCTATAGGCTTCCCTGTGCATTCGTCCAATATATCTCCGAACGCATTTACCGCAACAAGGGCAGCTACCATCAGGCCGGTGTCTAAGGAGGTTGAAGCGCTTCCCAGACCACCCTTCATAGCCCGTGAAATACCAAAAAGCTTGCCGATAGTTGCACCGGTTCCTGCTCCCACACTCCCCCGTTTGATGTTTTCGGTGGAGGCGTTCAAGCAGGCCTGGTAAGCCATCTCTGAATTCGGCCGTACTGAATGATCCCCGATGCCCAGATCAAAAAGGATAGCTGTTGGGACAATAGGGACTTTAGCCACCCCTACGTCAAGACCTATCCCACGCTCTTCCAGGTAAGTCATTACCCCACCTGCTGCGTTTAGCCCGAAGGAACTTCCGCCAGCGAGCAGGACGGCATTCACGCTCTCCACATAGTGGGAGGGGAAGAGTGCGTCCATCTGACGAGTACCTGCGGCAGTCCCTCTGATATCCACCCCACCCACTGCTGGACGGTCAAACAAGATGACCGTGCACCCGGTCAGGGCGTTAAAGTCACTGGCGTGACCTACTCGGATACCGTCAATGTCAGTAATGTAATTATACATCATTTCCAAATATGAGCAGCCGTATCACAGTGTGATTGGTGACGATTAAAAGGTTTGGGATTGGTGTATTAGCGATCTTAAAGGGAGACATGTTCATATTTCATCTCAGATGTGTCCAGTATATAAAATCCTGGCGATCCATCTTTTCCCATAATCTCACCCGGGTTCAACAATACCGTATTTTCCACCCTTTCTAGATAGGTTTGATGGGAGTGACCAAAGCACACAAGATCGTATTGACGGGTAGCCGCCAGCCCTTCAGCCACCTCCTCATAATGCGTAAAAGCAATCCTGAATCCAGAGAATTCGAGACGGCCTACAATGCCGTGTAGGGTAATGTTTGTTAGTGTTGTCAAAGAGAACTTTGTAAGTAGGAACTTATCTCCATCATTATTCCCGAACACACCATGAACAGGAATTTCCGCCTGGTCAAGCTCCTTTAACATAAACGGTGCCACAAAATCCCCACAGTGGATGATCGCTTCTCCACCACGATTCCTTATAATTTCAAGTGCTTTGCGTATATTCCATATGTGATCGTGGCTGTCGCTCATCAGTGCTATGATCATGGTAATTCAACAGACTCCTTTCGTTAGATGTTATCATGAGGGATTGTTCTCAATCTCCTCCTCTTCTTTCTTGCCGAATATCTTAGCAATTAAGATGCTCACCTCGTACAGTACAATTAAGGGCAAGGCCATCAACACCTGTGTTATTACGTCAGGAGGGGTCAGAATTGCGCCGAAGATGAAAAAGAGCAGGATTGCATACTTGCGTTTGTTTACAAGGTATTCTGCAGTGATCAACCCCAGTTTTGACAGAAAAAGGATAAAGAGAGGCATCTCAAAAATAACACCAAAAGCAAGGAGGAGTTTTGAGGAGAAGCTAAGATATTCCCTGATGGTTGGCATCGGCCTGAGATAATCACAGGAGAATCCAATAAAGAATTTAAACCCTATGGGTAAGATTACGAAGTAGGCGAACAGGGTGCCACCCAAAAAGAAGATTGAGGAGAATATAACAATTGGCAAAACCAACCTTCTTTCGTTTTCATAAAGACCGGGAGCAATAAACATCCAGAGTTGGTAAAGAATGACCGGGGTAGCAAGGAGTATACCGGCCATTAATGATACCTTCAAGTAGGTGAAAAAGGCCTCAGGAAGCCCGGTGAAAATTAGCTGTTCCTCACCCGGAGGCATTGTTTTAAGGAGGGGAATCACCAAGATTGCAAAGAGCTTCTTGGAAAACATATACGAGACTATAAAACCAATTCCCACTGCAACTAAGCAAATAATAAGACGTCTGCGCAACTCTTCTAAGTGATCGGTAAAGGGAAGCTTGACCTCATCTTGCATTTTGGGAATTGTCCTTCAGATCTTCTTTCTACTTTTTACCATTTTCTGCTTTTCGAGGCTTTCTGATCGCTTCAGCTATATCTTCCTTGACATTATTACGGAGGACATCATACCCATCCTCTACCACGTCAATATCTAGGCTCTCCCTAAACTCACGTGTGGCCTTCCTGAATTCTGCAACACCCCTTCCCAAGGCCTTAGCAAGTTCTGGAAGTTTTTGAGGCCCGATAACTATCAGTGCCACAATCAGGATTAGTATCATCTCAGGCATTCCAATGCCGAACATAGCAATATACTCTCCATTTAAAGGTTTTCCATTTAAAGGGTCGAATTCAATGATATTGATTTAGAAAAAACTGTCAAGCCTAATTCTATTCCCAAGAAAGATTTGGTTGACAATATCAAGCAGTTTATATATATAAAAGACAAATGCCGGAGTGGTGAAACTGGTAGACGCAGAGGACTCAAAATCCTCCGGGCCCTGCGCCCATGTCGGTTCGACTCCGACCTCCGGCACCAACCATCCATTACTCTTTATATCTGAGGTGATAGAGCGCCATCAACTCCCCCAAACATACTCGCCTTTAGAGAACGAATAAGTGCTTACTAGCCCTTCTTTTCCGTAATCAGAGATTGTAGCCGGCAATAGGGCAGGTTTCCTTGATGGTGACAGAGAGTTATGAACTGATATCAAATCATTTTTTATCAGGTAAGGCTTGGCGGAGAGCAGAACACGTGCTTCATTGAAAATTTGAAAGTTTGTAACACTTTAGCTCGTTGAAGAAAGTTGGGATCGGTTAATCTTGCAAACGGTTTTGAACCATTTTGGAAAAGATTCAAGATTCGGACGGCGTTAAAAATTTCAAAGTGTTTGAGGTGGAATTTTGAAATTTGGCCGGGCTAATCTTGAACCCCAAGATTGTTTACGAAACTAAGCAAGATTGACAGATTACAACATTATCAGTCAATTTTTTCAAAACGTAAATTGTTACGAAGATTTGAGTTTTATTGTTACA
>DTYH01000066.1 GCA_012961955.1 Desulfobacterales bacterium
GGGGGACGGTACAAGACAATATCCTTTCTGTACTACCTTTTGAGAAGTTGCAAAGCTTGCGAGTAGAAGCAGCCAAAGAACCCTACCAAATCTCCAACTCTCTAAACTGGTGGGTGAGTATTTAAAAAGTCATCCTAAAATTGATAAATTTTATAGATTGCCGGGTAACTTGGGTATTACTGTGGTGGAATTGTAGGTATTGATGGGCCAATTCACTTTTATGTTATAATTATCGTATGAAACATACAATACAGAGTATCACCGCACATATTAAATCGATAAAAAACAAGTATAAAAATGAAGGTTTTGAGATAGTAGGGATTTTTGGTTCTTACTCTCGTGGTACAGCAAATAAATATAGCGATGTAGATATTGCCTATACCATAGATTATGAAACTTTTAATCAAAAATTTAAAGGTGGATTTTCTAAACTTTTACGTATTGAAGAAATACAAAAAGAACTGCAAAAATTATTGCATTTAAAAGTAGACTTAATTTCATTAAATGGAAATAATGAGACGTTTCAAACAAATATGAAAGAAGATATAGGAATAGATTATTATAAAGCATCGTTGGATATGTTGTCTGTTTGTCAGGAAAAGCTTCGGGTTCTCAAGGGATGGGAGCTATGTGGCAATGGGGTAGAGATTGCCAAGGAAGTACCAAATTGATCCCGCATACCCTGTATCGGTGGAGGAAGGCCCTGGAACAAGGAAGAGAGACCTTTCTGAGTGGCAAAAGGAGGCTCTTGCCATTCAGACCCAGGAGTTTATGTTCTTAAAAAAAGGACGAACTCGGTCTGACGGACCGTCGCAAGGGTTGTACCTGGAAGGCTTTGCAGCCTCAAAGAGGCTTATTAAGGAGACCCCATCAGGCGCTACGGAACTATACTCCAGGATATGTGCACAGCCCGGGCAACAAGACCAACCTGCTGGAAGATCACGGGAAAATGGTACAAGTTGTCAAAGAGCAAAGGCTCAATGCAAATAGATCCTCAACGGCAACGGATCAACGAGGCTGCTCAAACCAACAACACCCTTTTCCCCTTGACCTGTCTGAAACGGTACAACTGATACCATAGTATTCTACCATTGACAATAGGAAATGGATTTTACGTGGTCCAGTAACCTTTGTGATATGGGAGCATATAATTAAGGAGCACGAACTCGAAAAAGTCGATTGGTTTTGGCATACATATCGCCAAGTAGGCTCCGGGGTCCCTTGGCGTATATAATTGGATCGGCACCTGAGTGCAAGATGGAGTAATAGTAAGGAGAGAGGAGGTGTCCGGTAACTGTTGACCGATACAATATTTTTATCTTTTCCATACAGATTTGTTGTAGGTCCCCTGCGATTTAACAGTAAGGTAAATCAGTCTGAGCGGATTTGTAAGTTACGCATCAAAATTTAAAAATAGAAAGCGAAAAAATTCTCTCAATAATGCATTTTTTGATATCTAATTAGTTTTATTTGTGTTAAAGGTTACTAGTAACTTTGAAAGTCGGAAAAGCCTCTCGGCCTTTAAAGCCGCGAGGCTTTTTCCTTTCATCAGGAGACGTGGTAGAGAGGATTGATCACTAGTACCTTATCAGATATGGAGAATCTTTCGATGACAACAAATACAAGACAAGGAAGACTGACAGTGCTACACGTAGCAACCGTACACCAGCCAATCAGACCTGACCTCGGTTATGGTCCCATAGAAACGATCATATATAATATAGATAAGGGACTCCATTCTTTAGGCCACAGGTCGATCGTTGCCTGTTCAGGTGACTCCATAGTTGACGGGGAACATTACGTGACCGTTGATCAAAGCATCGGTGACTATTGGAGTGATAACACCCGGGGACGGCGTCAGACCATGAATTTGCACCTTTCAAGGGCATTGTATAGGGCAAAGATGGGCGATATTGACGTCATTCACATGCATGATGCAAAAGCGATTGAGTTTATTTATGATAGTGTATTCAGCATGCGTATACCGATTGTGATGACCCTTCACGTGTCAGCAAAAGACAGCTTGCTGGAAGGGACTTGCCAGCGCTGGTGTAATCCTCTTCTGTCATCTCCCCTGGTATATTGCGTTGCGATAAGCGATTATCAAAAAAGGGAGTATAACGACATGGTAAAGGCAGAGAATGTTGTCTATCATGGAATTGATGTTGAAGAATATCCTGTAAAAGAGGAGCCGGACAAAGGAAGCTATTTATTCACTATCGGTAGGATAACCCGTGATAAGGGACAGGACAAGGCCATAGAACTTGCGAAAAAAACAGGTTCTAAACTTATTATTGCCGGCTGTGTTCAGAACAAACCCGCGGATAGGGAGTTTTTTGCAAGCTTTAAGAATTTCATACACCTGTCGGTTGAAGTACGCAAATATCCGGTTAGTAATGACTATTATGACAGAGTAATAAAGCCGTTGCTGGACTGCGACAAGCAGATCATCTACATCGGAGAAATCAACAGCGAGCATAAAAAGCAATGGTACTATCATGCCCGAGCTACCTTGTTCCCTATACAATGGGGTGAGCCATTCGGGCTTGTGCTGATCGAATCGATGGCATGCGGTACGCCGGTCATTGCGTTCGATAAAGGTGCTGTTCCTGAAATAATAGTGGAGGGAAGAACAGGGTTTGTGGTAGATTCTATAAACAGTATGATCCAAATAGTTGGCCGCATAGATAGTATTGATCCCCGTGAATGCCGGAGACATGTGGAGAATCATTTCTCTATAATAAGTATGGCCTATAAGTATTCAGAACTATATCAACAGATAATCGACAGCCGTAAAATGTAAAATAAAAGAAAACCGCAGCAGCTTGTCAGACGGATAGCTTTCCAAACCTCTCAACCCTCGTACGATAGCCAAACAGGAGACTTATGCCCAAAGACATTCCGATAAGCAACGGCAATCTCCTTTTTAATTTTGACTCAGATTATCAGATCAGGGACGTGTATTTCCCCTTTATAGGACAGGAAAACCATTCAAAAGGAGCCCCTTTTAGGCTCGGGGTATGGGTAGATGGACGTTGCTCCTGGATGGGTCGGCAATGGGAAAAGGACCTAAGGTATCATGATGACAGCCTTGTTACTAATGTTTTTCTGAAAAACGCGTCCCTGGGTCTGGAACTGCGCTGCCATGACGCGGTTGATGTGGACTTGAATATATATATTAAAAAGATCGAGGTGAAGAATCTGCAGAGTAATGAGCGTCAGGTAAGGCTTTTTTTAACTCACGACTTTCACCTTTATGGCAATGATATTGGAGACACAGCCTATTTTGATCCACGAACCCGCTCCATCATACACTACAAGGCCAACCGGTACTTTCTCATTAATTGCTCCAACTCCGAAAAGTGTGGTGTAAATCACTACGCCTGTTGCGACAAGGAAGGACCGGGGAGGGAAGAAATCTGGAAAGACGCCGAGGATGGAATACTCAACGGAAACCAGATTTCATGGGGCTCTGCTGACTCTGCTATAGGAATATGGCTGGACGTGCCTCCCGGGGGGAAGGTTACGGCTTTTTACTGGATTGCAGCAGGCACGCATTACAATGAGGTGGCTCAACTTAATCGGGATGTAATAGAGAAGACGCCAGATGAACTGATCAAACGTACATCGGATTACTGGGTAGCGTGGATCACAAAGGAATCCAGATCCTTTGGAGACTTGCCAAAATCTTTCGTCGACCTGTACAAGCGCAGCCTCCTGATTTTAAGAACACAGATAGACAACAGGGGAGCGATTCTTGCAGCAAATGATTCGGATATAGTCCGTTTTGGAAGGGATACATATTCTTACATGTGGGGACGCGATGGAGCTTTTGTAGCGGCTGCATTGGCAAAGGCCGGTTATGCTCACGTGTGTATGAAGTTTTTCGACTTTTGCGCCCGTGTTCTATCAGAGGAGGGATGCCTTTACCAGCATTACAATCCTGATGGATCACTGGCCAGCAACTGGCATCCCTGGTTAGTGGATGGAAAGGCGGTTCTCCCGATACAGGAGGACTCCACTGCTTTGATCCTCTGGGCACTCTGGATACACTTTGAGAGCTCTAAAGACATAGAATTCATCAGACCCTTATATGATAAGCTTGTTAAAAAGTCTGCCGACTTTATGGTAACGAACCGCGATTGTGAGACTAGATTGCCCATTCCCTGCTATGATCTCTGGGAAGAGCGTTTCGGAGTACACACCTTTACTGTCGCAGCAGTGATTGCCGGTCTCAGGGCGGCAGCGAATTTTGCAAGAGTCTTCCAGGATGCCTCCCTGGCAGAAAAATATGACAAAGTGGCCGATCAAATGGGAGAAGGGATTGCCAAATATCTGTACCACGCTGGCCTAAAGAGGTATGCACGTTCAGGTTACAAAAAGGGTAAGGGCTATGAACTCGATGAAGTGATCGATGTCAGTCTGTCCGGACTGGCAATTCTTGGGGCATCACATCCCAGAGATCCGCGGGTGGCCCAAACAATGGAAGCAGTACGTCAGCAATTATGGCTCAAGACCCCTGTTGAAGGCTGTGCCAGATACGAAAATGATGTTTATCATCGGCCAAGCGACAGCCCGGCAGATATTCCAGGCAACCCCTGGTTTATCTCAACGCTCTGGTTAGGAGAGTATTTCATCGCCCGAGCGGAAAATCTTCAGGAACTTCATGAAGCTCTCCCATACCTTGAATGGTGTGCAAAGAACACGCTTCCCTCTGGTGTGCTTGCAGAGCAGGTACACCCTGTAAACGGTTCTCCTCTTTCTGTCTCCCCGCTTACGTGGAGCCATTCCTCCTTTGTGTGGACGGTTCTGCAATACACCGATAAGCTTAACTCATTAAAAGATAAAGCTTTTCTCCCAATTAGTTGGTGATAATGATTCAACTTGAAAATGTTTCAGCCGTTCCGTTCTTATCGTTGCCCCCTATGGACAGGATAAGCAACCTGCCTTTCCGCCCGATCAACAGGTCGTTCGAACGCGGCCCCGCGTTCGCCGAGATGATAAAAACACCAGTTCCCTTTTTCCCTCTGCCTCAGGCCCTGTGCCTCGCACGTTATTCCAAATGCGGTTTCAGTGCTCGCAGGCCTCAAAGAGCCAAGCCGACTTCGCGACAGCGATTCCCATACTTTAAGTGTATGAAGTTACAACTCCAAAGGATGAAAAAACGGATTTATTTTGGACCCCACTGGTTTGTGCCACCTTAAAAAATAGGACCGTAAGACATGATAAAGGAAATCTTTGGGAGAGCTATACAAGCCTTTGTTGAATCGGCGTATGGATCTCCTGGTTTAACCGGAGTTTGTATTTCACGGCAGTTTCAGCCTGGTGAGGAAAGAGGTTCTGAAACGTGGAGGAACCTGAATGCGGCTTTCTTGGTCGCGCTGTGCGGCAGGTCCCATCCGCGGTCTGTTGAGGGAGAAAAGTTCATAAAAGAGCTGGGTAATCGGCCTGGCTGGAAGGAAGCTGCCCGGTTCTACGATACTGCCCTTCATATTATTCGCGATGAGGTCGAAGAGGTTGGCGGTCGAGGTCAGAGTTTTAGGGACAACCTCAAAGCATTTACCAGATGGATTAGTAATCCCCGCAATCTATCGGACCGAAGATCTGCCGTTGAGCGGGCATGGAAGGTTTTCTTCCCTGAAGGGGTCTCTCTGGCTGACAATGACAACAGAGAGGCCCAGATAGGAATCGTCAGAAAACGGAGAGCTATAGATATCACTCGCCTCAATCCCTCGCCTATTAAGGACCCTGCCAGGGAGATCCTTTTTGCTTCAAACGTCCTGCTTACCGTTCCTGGGAACTCAAGCCGCTTGAGTTCCCTGAATCTTCCCGAGCAGTTGAAAACCGCGCTGGACGAGATTGAAAAAGAACCCCAGCTTTACTGGTATGATCACCCGATCCCTGTGGGTATTCGGACGGAAAAGAATGAACTGGTTTACGGTCTGAAGGGATTCGATTCGTGTGTGGGATTTGAGAAGTCGAGGGGGACCATCCCGGAGGAAGCCAGGGTCGCGCGCTTGCTCTCGGTCTCGGTAACCCACGAGGGACTTCAGAACCTGGCGAGGCCCCTGGTCATGGAAATGTTTCGAGGTGTGGGCCGGCTCCGTCACATAGATGTATATGTATGGACCGAATCCGAAACGAGGAAGCTAGTTTACGAAATCCTGGCGCCGGCGTCGAGGCACTTTCTCGACTTTTCAGAGGGTGCTTTGCTCGAAAAGATCATCGGGGTCAATGGCGAGTACGGTAGGCATTATTCCTTTCTGAGGGCAATCGCTACCTTCTGGCATCTCCTTTTTGACCCTTCCGTTAAGGCAACTTTCAAAATCGATCTAGACCAGGTTTTTCCGCAGGAAGAGCTTGTGCGGGAAACAGGCGTTTCGGCCCTCGAGCACTTCAAGACACCCCTATGGGGAGCAGAAGGGGTTGACTCCAACGGCCGGAAGGTGGAACTTGGAATGATAGCTGGGGCTGTGGTCAATAAGGAGGATATCGGCAGCTCGCTTTTTATTCCAGATGTGAAATACCCTGGTGAGCATCTCGAAGCCGATGAGTGGATCTTTTTTAGCCGCCTGCCTCAGGCTGTCTCCACTGAGGCGGAAATGATGACCCGCTACCGCGGGAATGAATTCGATGGCATAAAGAGATGTATTCAGCGCGTCCACGTGACTGGAGGAACGTGCGGAATTCTAGTTAAGATCCTTAGGAAGTATCGGCCATTCACACCCACTTTTATTGGCCGTGCTGAGGATCAGGCCTACCTTGTAGGTGTGCTGTTTCATAATTCCGGCGGTTTCCTGAGGTACGTGCATAAAGACGGTCTGATTATGCGGCACGACAAAGAGGCCTTTGCCCGTGAGGCTATCGAGGCTGCAAAGACAGGGAAACTCGTGGGTGACCTGGTGCGTCTCGTCCTCTTTACCTATTATGCCGGGCACTACCCTGGTCTGTAGAGGAGATCAAGAAAAGCTTGGATCCTTTCACGGGGTGCTTCATCTCGCGGATTCCGTTTACTGTAGCCTCTCTTCGACTGGCGTTCAAAGGAGCGCAGCTGTTCGAAGAGGAGAGGACAGGGGAGGCCAGGGATTTGCTTGAACTGGGAGCTGCGAGGCTTGGCGCCTTGGCAGGACCTCTTCTCGGCGGGCAGAACCCCACAGAGGATAAGTACTGGAGAGAGAAACGCGCTTGGGATATTTACTATGATCTTCTGGATCGGATTGAATCGGGATTGAACTCTGGGGTTCCCTTTGCCATTGATCTCAGGGAAAGAGCCCACGGTTTGATCGAGACGTGTCGGATACGCATTTAGGGCGTTTTGCTGAAACTTTGCAAACCACGTGCCTGGCGCGGCTTCTAGAGCAGTATGCCGGGATTCACGCATCCCATGAATCACATAAATTCCCTGAAGCCATTCCCGTGTCTCTCGAAACGAAGGGGATATACTCTTTCCAAAAATGGTATTTGTGAGTGAGATGGGGTAGAGGAGGTTCCCGAAAAGGGTTAAGGCTAAAAGCAAGCAAGAACCATCAGGCCTTGGGAAGCCAGACATGGCTAATTCTCTCCCGATGATTTCTAAAGCCCACAGGGGGCAAATGATTCCCCCAATAGGGATCTTTTCGTAGCTCTCTGAACCTGTTCACTATTTCTTCCTTTCCTTCGATGTTGCTCCTACAACTCGAAAAAAGGAGTAGGAGTGAGTGGACCCTTGACGAAGCCCATTCGGGACAGGTCCAGCCAGTCCCTATTTATCACCGTTTAGGTGTCAATAGACCAGCCCCTCTCCTGGTAATACTCCCTTAAGAGATTCCTTACATGTCGTTCATTGAGAGGATTGAAGGTCTTTTTTCCGAACTTAATCGATTCTTCAAAGAACCTCCTTGGAGGAATGTCGTTTTCAGGAGTTGCTCCTTCCCTCAGGTTGAATTCCCTCTGACCGTTTATAGCCGTCTCCGCACCCTTCAGGATTTCCTCAGAAGTTGTCTCCCTCCCCGTGAGGGAAGAGTAAAGCTCTGTCCAGAGGCTCAAGTCTATCCTCTGATAGATAGGAAACCTACAGACCCCGAGTGCGTCGAGGGCGAAGGTATAGTCTTCAGACCATTTGGTAAGACGGGCAGGATTGAACCCGTAAGGACCCCTTAGGACTTCTTCGAGTCTCTTTTCAGGGACTTTTATCTTCTGACAGAACCTCTTTATGGAATCGGGCGACCTAGGGACTAATGTTATGCTCACGCTTGAAGGATGAGCCCCTCTCGGGTTTACTAGCTGACTGAAGTTATCGGCAGAGAAGCGAGGTCTGAGGTCGAAAGTGAGTCCCAGTCCCTTCACATGCATGGCGTAATATTCTGCTCCTTTTCCTATTATCTTGGGGGCTTCTATAAGACCTTCCGCCAGTATGTTCCCGAAGCCTTCCCTGTAGGCTATCTTCCTCATAAGCTCACGAACAATGTGAGGATTTCCCCATTCGAGCTTGAGACCATCTGTCTCATCCTCCTTTATCACGCCCCTCTCGAAGAGTTCCGTAGACATTGTGATAAGGTTGACGGTGGAAAAGACATCCAAGCCAAGCCTGTTGGCAAGCTCTGAACACTGGAGTATCTCCTCCCATCCCTTTATATAACATGCCCCTCCAAAAGCCTGAATCGATGAGAGAGCACACGAAAGGGAAAAGGTTTTATCCCCTACCTTAAGGAAATGCTTACATCCCACGGGACAGCCGAGACAGGCCACATCCTTCAGCTTCAAGTCCTTGAACCTCTTTATGTCGAAGATCGGTATGATCTTATTATGATCTGGAGATTCTCTGAAGTTCATAGAGGGGTAGAGGGCATTTCTAGCGAAGGCTTCGTGGCTTATGAGCGTTCCGTAAGTTCTCCACTCCTTAAAGTTAGGGTGTTTCAGAACCTCATTATAAACCCTTTTGAGGGCTTGTCTGAACCTCTTAGGCTGGGCGACCTTTATCTTCCTATTTCCATATATGGCGATCGC
Source organism: Desulfobacterales bacterium (assembly GCA_012961955.1). Lineage (GTDB taxonomy): Bacteria > Desulfobacterota > Desulfobacteria > Desulfobacterales > DTYH01 > DTYH01. The sequence continues at coordinate 8,986 of DTYH01000066.1, forward strand.
TTTCATGTGCTTCGAACCCATAATTGCCCCCATCCCCGAACGGGCAAAGGCGGAATATTTGTTCGCAAGCACTAATGAGTCCTTTACCAGATTTTCTCCGGCAGGACCTATGCAGGCTATCGCATAATCATTCCCCACTTCTTGCCGGATAATATCTGTGGCTTCGTAAATATCCTTCCCCCAGACGTGGGAGGCATCCTTGAATTCTACCCTATCGTTGAAGATTTTGAGGTAGATGGGCTTTTCGGATTTCCCCGAGATTGCGACGTTGTCGAAGCCAGCGAATTTGATAAATCCCAGATGACCACTTCCAGACGTTCCAAGGAACTTCTTATGGGGTGATTTGGCAGTGATGTTGCACTTGGATGAGCCAGGTATCAAGGTGCCGACAAAAGGACCTGCTCCAATGAGAAGCACATTTCCAGGTGAAAATGGATCTTCTCCGGGCTTTATGAGGTCAAGAGCAAGGCGAACATTTATCCCTCCTCCCCCGAGGTATTCTTTAGCTATCCTCTCCGGAAGTTCCTCTACATAGGATTTCCTTTCAGTAAGGTCTATTTTGAGGATTTCGCCCGTATATCCTCCCTTCATAATTCCCTCCTAATTAACGATAAGAAAATAGGTTCGTCTCCAAATTAGTTGGCTGTAAATTGAAGTAGTTGATGGATATCGTTATCTTCTCTGGGCAAGATATCCACCCCGTTAGAAAATCCAACCAATCTTCCAACACACACCCAGCGGTATAAATTGACTAACACCTGATTTAGGATTAGAGGGAGGTTGATCTTTCAACGGGATTCACTCCGGTGGCTGCGGTTTCCCCCTACTCTCAATTCATGGATGAGTAAGGGTTTCCGCCCGGTCGTTCCGAGAAAAACTTCACCCGAGGAGAGTTATGGAAAACCCAGACCAGAGAGGATAAATGATATCCAGCTTAGATGCTAGGGCATTTTTTAGATTTTGTAAAGTAAAAGCTGTAAACCGGGTAGTCGATATAGCTAAGAAATTTGTAAAAATAGAGCTGAGGCCAGATAGAATATATCTTTTCACGGGCCACAGCTGCGGTAATAAGGCAAAGAAGGACTGGCACATAAGGTCAAAGCTAAGCTGCCGTCAAACTCACTGCGGTGGTCTGACGGTCAGCTTGACTGATTGTTTACGGTGGATTCATCCTTTTATTTATCGTCTTTGTCTTCTTTAAGGGCACCTTTCGCCCCTTTCCACGCTCCCTCAAGTGCACCTCTGGCCACCTTTAAAGCGCGTTCACTCAACTCCTTGGATTCCTTCGCTATGATATGTGCTGCTTTGCTTACAAGTTCAGCAGACTTGTCGAAAACATCCTTTCCAAGTTCCTTGAGGTGCTCCTTGGCTATTCCGGCAGCTTCTGTCACTTCCTTTCTGAGTTCCGATGCAGTTACTGAGGCTTTGGCTTTCCATTCATTCAGCGTTTCGCTGACTGCCTCACTTGAACGTCTCGCCACATTATCAACAGCATCAAGAAAAGCGTCTTCCACTGCCTCCAAATCCCTCCTTCTCTGGGCGATATCCCCTTTGACAAATTCGGCCCCCTTCTCCTTGGCTTCCAAAAGAGCTTCCTTGCTTTTCTTTACGGCTTCCGTAATGCCATCCCTAACCCCATTTACAGCTCCCTTCGATACCTTCCTTATGTGGCTTCCTGTCTCTTCTGCCGCCTCTATGGCTGCCGAAAGGACAGTGGTTGATACCTCTTTGACTTTTTCAGCGCCAAAACGGGCTTCAACTAATGCTTTTTGGATAGCGTCTTTTGTGATGTTTGCTACTATCTCTTCTATATTCTTGCCCGCTTCAATGGCTTTTGTTACCGCTTGTTTGACAGTTTCACGGGTCAGGCCCAAGATTTCGGCACTTTTGAGTTTTATATCGGTTACAATGTTTTCAATCTCGAATTCGATCTCTTTAGAAAAAGTACCGGCTGTCTCTTTTGCGGCATTGATTGCCTCACGCACGTTATTGGCAAGCTCTTTCTCTTTTCCTTCAATCTTCAATCTTAGTTCTCGAAGTTCTTTTTGGATAGATTCTATCTTTTCTTGTCCGATCCGTTTGATGCCATTTACCGCGCCTTCAACCACAGATGCAATATTCTCCTTGGTTGCCTCCCCGCTTTTTTCCAGTTCCTGAATACCAGCAGAGATGGCTTTTTTGGTAATTTCGTTGATATTTGCCGTCCCCTCTTTTGCGCTGCTCACTGTTTCTGAAACGGCCTCTTGCACAATACTTTTAACCTTCGCTGTCGTAACCTCACCCCTTTCCCTAGCTTTGTTCAAACCCTCAACAATCTTGTCTTTCACTTCATTCACGTTACACCTCCATAATTTTGAATGCTTGCCGAACCTGTCCAAGCAGATATAGGTGGTTTCTATTTCGTAACAAATGTAAGGCCTAGCAGATATTGAACACAATATGTTTATCACAGTAAACCCCGTTAGAATTTCACGTGGGGCGTTAAGCTCCGCGTAAAAACAAGGTACAATATTTCGATTTAACCCCCGCAGTTCCCCACAGGGCTTTTCTAACGGGGTAAAAACGGATTCGATATGACACAAAATCTTCTGCCTGATAAGTGGAACCGGTGCGCATAGATTTCTTCCTACATTATATAAAAACTGCTGGCCAGATAGTTCTGTTTCGCTATCAGCACTGGTGAACATCTGAAGGGTACGCTTTTCCTGGTTCCAGCATCAGGTTCTCCCTTTTTGAGGATTTCTTTCTTTCCGTTTTCTTTCTCGCTTACGGAGAATCTCCCAAACGCTGATCAAGAGGGACTCGCCGTTTTCAAGGGTTTGTTTCATGTTTTCCGGAAGCGTCTGAAATGCTTATGCAGATTGGCCCCTCTTTAGGCCAGTACTGTTGCAGATTCTGTGAATGACGTCAGATTTGGTGAGGGTGGTAGAGAGTCCGGGCGTATGGGGGGTTGCAGTAGCTCTAAGCCGCCCTCTTGATGAGACGGCATAATTCCAGAGGCTCACAATCCAGGCCGAAGATGATACATTTAGACTCCCAACAGAATAGCCAGGCTCCCTTAAGACCGCACTGGACACATTTTAAGGTGTTTCCCCATGGTGACCTCCTAGAAAGAGGTTAAAGAATCGAGGACAATATAATTGAAGTACATAAAGATTACATATAAGATATACAATAGTAAATTCTGATAAAAGTCAAGAAGAATCGCTTGAGAATA
>DTYH01000067.1 GCA_012961955.1 Desulfobacterales bacterium
ACAAACCGGTTGCATCATACTCTAGCTGAAGTTACGATACAGGATGCAAGATGCAGGATTCATGATGCACCGGGTGGGAACACATTGCACGTAACCCCCATTAGAATTTGACACGGGGCATTAAACCCCGCCCCGTAAGACCTTCAGTCTTTACAGGGCCCGTGTGAAAACAGGGTATAATATCTTGATTTTAACCCCGTGGTTCCGCACGGGGCTCTTGTAACGGGGTAAATATGGCTATCCGTGCAATCCTTTTACAATAAAAACCAAACGTAGCGCGGCATTTTGTATGCCACAGAAATTGCGGTGGGTGTAAAACCACCCGACAAATATTGTCAACTCAGGAAGGTTATTCCTGTTTGCTCTATATTGGGTTTTGCACGTAGCCCATAACTGTATTTTATAACGACTTTTCCTGATACTATATAATCTTGTAGCTTGCATCCTGCGTCCTCGTATCGTATACTTCGTATTCGGGTTGTTCTTTGATGCGGCCGGGTCTGTTTCAAGAGGCTAACTTGTTACGATTTTTTTCTAATTCGAGAGTTGCCGCCCAAGGGTTACCCTGGCTAGCAGGGATCACCGATACATCTATTTGAAATTAGATACTTTTGTTAATGATACCAGGATTTGTAACCCTCAATTTAGGCAGATGCAAATCATGTTAGAAACACGAAGACAATTTATCAAGTCAGCTCTACTTGCGACATGTGGGGCTTTGCTTTTTCCATACAATCTTGCTTTTGCCAGAAAGGTATTTTCTCCAACAGACCCTCATGTGAAGGAGGCCTATTTTTATGAACAGTATCCGGACAACATTGTATTGTGCGGGACCTGCCCACATCATTGCCTGATCCTGCCGAGCCGGAGGGGAAGATGCGGAACCAAGGTGAATCTCTCTGGAAGGCTCTATTCCATTTCCTATGGGAATCCATGCGTTGTACATGTCGATCCAGTAGAAAAGAAGCCTCTGCTCCATTTTCTTCCGGGAACCAAGGCCTTTTCCATTGCCGTTGCCGGATGCAACTTCCACTGTCTGAACTGCCAGAACTGGGACATCTCACAAACCACACCTGACAAGACTCGCAATGTGAATCTACCACCAAAAGAAGTCGCTATCGTGGCTGCAAAGTACGATTGTAAAAGCATCGCATATACATATTCAGAGGCCACTACATTCTATGAATATATGTTGGACACCTCTTCAGAGGCGAAAAAGCTTGGGATAAACAATATCTGGGTAAGCAACGGGTACATGAGCCAGCAGGCCTTGGACCGCTTATGCCAGGTCATTGACGCGGCGAGCATCAATTTGAAAAGCTTCTCGGATTCCATATATATGGAATTGAACGGTGGGCATCTGAAACCAGTACTCAATACACTTGAAACCTTACATAAGAGAAATGTCTGGTTGGAAATCATAAACCTAGTGGTGCCTACATATACTGATGATCTAGATATGATTAGGAGGATGTGCGACTGGATATTAAGGACTATCGGGCCCGACTACCCGCTCCATTTCTCCAGGTTTTTTCCTCGTTATAAACTGATTCATCTTCCCCCAACGCCGATCTCAATACTTAAAAAAGCAAGAGAGATTGCTTTAAGCGAAGGACTTCATCACGTATATATCGGGAATGTACCCGGACTCGCGGAGAATATTGTCTGCCCTAAATGTGGAAGAGAGGTTCTTCGCCGGAGGGGGTATACCATCCTATCGACGGATATTGAAAAAGGTAGGTGCCGCTTCTGCCAAACCCCTATCAGAGGTAGGTGGGGGTAGTGGACAGGACGATTCAAAGGGGAACCGAAGATGATGAAAAGTATGGTTGCCATTATCTTATCATTCTTTTTAGCTCTTATGCAATTTGTCGCCCCGACCTGTGCAGGCGAGAAAAGAACCGATAAGGTTCGTCTCCCCGCTGTTGCAGGAAGCTTTTATCCTGATGACCCTGCTACACTTAAAAGAATAGTGCGAAAATATCTAACAAAGGCAGATGGAAGAAGGGTCAGCGGCAGGATCCGAGGGTTGGTTTCACCGCATGCCGGATACATCTACTCGGGTATAGTTGCTGCGGCAGGCTACAGCCAGATTGATCAGAAGATCAGAACCGTCATAGTCCTGGCCCCTTCACACCATATTGCCTTTAGAGGGGCATCCATACCCGAGGGCCTGACGGCTTACCGCACACCCTTAGGTGATGTTCGGCTGTCCACTCTTGCCTTCAGGCTTCGCCACAGCCCTGGGTTTACGTCTGTTCCCCAGGCCCATGAGAGGGAGCACGCTATTGAAGTACAGCTCCCGTTTCTTCAGGTAGCCCTAGAAATGTTCGAGATCGTACCAATTCTGATGGGCAGCATAGACCCTGAAATGCTAGCCAGAGCTATCATTCCCTTTATCGGAAAAAATACACTCATTATTGCCAGCTCAGACCTATCACATTATTATTCCTATAACACTGCCCGACGACTGGACCGATTCTGTAACGAAGCGATCCCTGCCATCGATTTTTCGAAGATGGCACTATGTGAGGCGTGCGGGAAGTTGCCCATCTTGACGCTGATGCACATTGCCAAGATCGAGGGGTGGAAGGGTATACTTATAGAATATAAGAACTCCGGCGATACTGCAGGAAACAAAGATCGTGTGGTTGGGTACGCTTCAATCGCTTTTGTTGAAGATGTAAGGAGTGAAGCTAGACGCGCAAAAATCAGGCTCAAATCTGAAGAGAGGGAGTATCTTCTTCAGCTTGCCCGCTCGACGATTACGGCCCGACTTGCCGACAAGACGCCCAGACTTCGAGAACTTGATTCCCCTGGCATTAAAGAAATGCGTGGTTGCTTCGTCACAATACACAAGGACGGACACCTTCGAGGGTGTATTGGAACAATACTTCCGGTACAACCCCTATGCCAGTGTGTGAAAATGAACGCGTTAAATGCCGCCTTTAATGATCCGCGATTCTATCCGCTCAGGAAGGATGAACTCGACTCGATCCAGCTTGAGATCAGTGTACTCACAGTACCTGAGGTGTTACGATTCAAGGACAGTGATGACTTAAAGAGAAAGCTGAAGCCGAATATCCACGGGGTAATTCTTTCTCGTGGTAGAAATAGGGCAACGTACCTTCCCCAGGTATGGGAACAGATGCCCACAAAAGAGGAATTCCTCGAATCCCTGTGCCGCAAAGGGGCGATGAACAGCAATTGCTGGCAAGATAAAGATACGATAGTGGAAGTCTATGAAGCAGAGGTGTTCTCAGAGTAGAAATATAAACAAATGAGTGATAAGTACTGCTCAATTCAAGTGTTCCATAACCGTCATTCCTGCGTAGGCAGGTATCCATGAGCTAAATCCCTCTTTCGCGGGAGTGACAGGACAAGGTTTTACAATTCATCCATGAGAGACATGCAAAAAGCTTTTCAAGTTTGCCTAAACGATTGTCATCAAAGGTTTTGACGAGAGTAAACCTCGCTGGAATTTCCTACGGGGCATTAAACCCCGCCCTGCAAGAGGTTCTGTCTCTTACGGGGGCCGTGTGAAAAATGAGGTATAAATCGATTCTAACCCCGTGCTTGCGCACCGGGCTTTTCTAAGGGGGTAAATGTGTATATGTTCGGTCACTTAGGGCATGATGTAATACGGTAGTAAGAAAGGAGGTAAAAAGAATCTTATAATGGATAAAAGGGGTATACGAACGATTGATGACTTGAACCTGGAAGAACTACGAAAGCTAGTTAGAGTGTATGCAAAGAATTGGATAGCTCACGATGGCTGCTGGTTTCTTGCGTTAGAGGAAGCCTACGATATTAAAACAGCTATCGATCTTGATTGTAAGTCGTGGGAACGATTTACTGTAGTAGAAGCAAATCGTGTGATGGAGTTTTTGGGATTGAAGCCTGGCGGGGGAATTAACACCCTGGCTCAAGCCCTTAATTTCCGCCTGTACGCGGCAGTTAATTTGCAGGAGATAGAGATTGTCGATGAGAATACACTCGTCTTCAAGATGAGGAATTGTAGGGTTCAATCTGCCCGGAAGAGGAAGAATCTGGCCGATTTTCCGTGCAAGCCGGTTGGTATCGTGGAATATAGCGGTTTTGCAAAGACGATCGACCCCAAGATAGAGACTCGGTGCATTGCCTGTCCCCCGGACGATCATCCAGAGGACTTCTGGTGTGCCTGGGAATTCAAATACAGACCCAACAGTACTACCTAACGGCCTTAGTGCCCTGTGAAGGGTTAGTAATGTTTCAATCTTTATGCCAACCTAAGAGATGGAGGAGGGACTAAATGTTAGAATTTAACAATATCTTGGCGGGAATCAACTTCACCAGAAGAGATGATATTGTTATTAGATTTGCTAAAAAGATCAGTGAGCTGGCAAACTCTCAAAGGGTCTATTTTGTACACTCAGTCGAAAGGGTAGATATCCCTAAAGAGATAATTCGCCAATACCCGGAATTGAGACCAAAGACACCAGAAGAACTAAAACAGGATATTAAGAAGAAAATCGAAGGCTACTTCGACAGCTCAACAAGAACTGAAGTGGTTATTGAGGTGGTGGAAGATAATCCCCTTGTGCGATTATTAAAGACGGCCAAGGAAAAATATGCTGACCTCATCATTATCGGAAGGGCTCATTCAATAAAGTATTCCTCCACAATGGCTGGCCGACTTCCGGAAAGGTTGACACGCAAGTCGCCCTGTTCTGTCCTGATAGTGCTCGAGGATAGTAATCCTGAAGCTATCAAAAACATCCTGGTTCCAGTACGTTTCGCCAGGCCCTCCCGCTTGGCTCTAGAAAAAGCGATTGAAATTGCAGAGACTGTTCAAGCGTCAATTACTTGTCAATGTCTCTTCTATGTACCCGCCGGATACCACAAGACTGGCAAAACATACCAGAAAGTTGCTGAAATAATGCTTAATAACTGTAAAAACACATATGAGAAATGGGTTAAGGAAATCGACCTAAAAGGGGTAGAACTCAATCCCATGTTTACGTTAACTACGGAGAATCGCCAGGCAGACGATATCGCCGGTACTGCGGAGAAGGGGTACGACTTCCTGGTTATCGGCTCTACTGTAAAAAGCGCCCCAGCCGCAGTATTACTGGGAAAAACAGCAGAGGAACTTATATGGAAGACCATTGTGCCGATGCTTGTAGTTAAGGAGAAAGGCGTCACCTTGAAGCTTTTAGATGTCCTCCTCTATGGCGATGAAATGCCAGCCTTCTAAACTAAATATTCTCTAAATGTCTCGACGGGCGTCCCAGTGACTTCGATCGTCTCAGAACATCCCGGTCCTCTGACAGAGACTTTTACACATCTGCCATGGTGTGCCTTGCTATAACTAGCACATAAGATCGCTGCTTGGCGTACCATGTCCGACGTTCCCCTATAAGGGATAAGCACGAGCGGTCCGGGAAACTCGAGGAGTTTAATGATAATATCTGTCTCCTGGTCAGCCAGATCAAGTATTTTCTCATTATCTGCCCGGGTACGACCGACGATCACCTTGCTTCTTTGATCGAGTCGAAAATGGCGTCCAAATTTTAAAAGCTCAAGATCACGTTCCATACACTCCTGCTGATGCTGAAAAAGATCCCTGAGTCGGCGTGAGTATCCAGGATCAGTGAGGAGGCAGCCTCCGGCCGGGGAGGGATATTCGGAAATCCCCATCTCCTCTGCCAGCTTCATCTGAGGCTTTCGAGTACGGCCTTTGAGATCGAGCAACTTTTCCCGGTCTATCAGACCCTTGGTTTCTATAATAGTTGGTGGTAACAGCTTAGCACTTAAAGGGCGCAGTATATACCCTTCAAATCCGGAGGTCTTTTCCACGTACCGGAGAGACCCCTTTGACTGAGACATGGGGCGCTGCCCAAGCACCTCCCCGGTGAAAAGGAAGTGAAACCCTTCCTTCTCCATGATCCCTCCAGCAAGTTTAAGCATCAGGGCATGGCAGTCCAGGCATGGGTTCATGTGGGCACCGTATCCACAGGGAGGATTCCTTAGCATCTTTAAATATACTGGGGTAATCTTTTCGACCTTGAGAGGTATACCTGTCATAAATGAGGCCTTACGGGCCTTTTCAGAGGAAAAAAATGGTGTCTCAAAAACAACCCAGGACACCTCGATCCCCTGTTTCTTCAAAACAAGGGCCGATAGAATACTGTCTAGGCCACCTGAACACAGCCCCAAGGCCCTTACCTTTTTGCCGTCCGTACATTCCATCCTAACTCACCTCATCCAAATAACCCCAATTGTAACTGGTGTTCACAGGGGTGAAACTTTTCTTGAAACGACTTGTTGGAAACCTCCTTTAATTTTTCCGATCTAGATGAAATGGCTAGTCATTTCCCTAATAGTTCTCTCCAGGGCATCGGGTCCTTCATCTTCAATACGTTCAATCGCCTCCTGAATACGATTGTATCTCTCCACGTCCGAGAGGTCAGAAAGGTTTCGATATATGCCTGCCCGCCTCCCAAAGATAAAGTTGGTCTTATCCTTATCGCTCAAATCCAGGAAACTATCGATAACTCTTATCATCTTTTCTTTGTCGTGTGGGAGCCTTCCTTCCACCTCCTCTAATAGATTCAGAATATGATCACTGACAAGATAGCTCTGAATCCCATCCAGGTTTTCAATAAGGAGTCTCTCTTCTCTGAGCACCTCTTCCTCGTTCAAAAGCACAAAATCTTTGTTCCTTATCTTTTCATATAGGGGCATACTGGGTAAGACCCTCAGTGTACGAATCCGAATAAAATCTGGATTGATCTCATTCAGAGTGGCTGCTGTGTGAAGCGCATGGTTCCTCCACATCCTTTTACCCCCTAAGCCCAGTATTACATATTCAGAAAGGGATATCCCAGACTCAACCACCTTGCGGCCTCCTCTAATATGGTCTCTTGCCGTAACCCCCTTCTTCATGTAGGCAAGCAACGGGTCATACCCTGTCTCTAGCCCGATGTGAATCCTGGAGAGGCCAGCACTGGCGAGTTCCTTTAGCTCTTCCTGGCTCTTCCTGGCTGCAGTCTTAGCCCTGCCATAAGTGGTAATCCTTTCAATCGCTGGGAATCTATCCTTCAGAAAGCTAATAATGTCGATAAGCCTATCAGTTTTAACTATGAGGGAATTAGCATCCTGCAAGAAGACGCGGTTTCCGCCATAATACAACCACGCAGCTGCACTTAAAAGGCCTTCTGTACAGAACCTTGGCGTGTTATAAATTGCTTGTATGACCTCCTTGGTCACACTTCCTCCAAGGCCTAATTTCCAGGAGAAGTTCTTGATCTCATTGCAACACTCCTTGATAGCCCGTATATCTTCCTTAACCTCTGAAACCGACCTGACAGTAAACTTCTTTCCCTTATAGAGATGACAGAACATACACCTGTTCCATGGGCAGTTTCTGGTCACCCTAACAAGCAAGCTTCTGGCCTCACTAGGAGGTCTGATAGGTCCTTGTTCAAAACTATACTCCATTTTTTATTTTCCTCTACTCGACTGAACTTAGTGAATGATCTTATCGTCACCATCCAGTTATTTCGCAGTTTATACTACTTTTTCCTTCTTTGATCAGTTACGATCACGTGACGTTACTTCGTCTGGGTTCGTACCCTTAGGAGGGAGTAAGATAAAGGAAACAGGCATCGATTCAAAAAGGGAACTAGAATCGCCTCCTATGGTCTCAGGAATCGATTCAAAAAGGCCACTGTTTCTTTCCAGGCCAGATTGAACCCCTCTGGTCCCATGGTATGTCCCTCCCCTGGTAGAATCTTAAATTCGAAATCCTTCCCGAGCTCCTTCAGTCGTTCTGTTAGTCTTAAGGCCTGGTGGGTTGGAACCACTATGTCCAGTTCCCCGTGTATGATAAGTAAACGAGAGTTTATATCTTCCACAAAATTGATTGGTGACCTCATATAGTATTCGTCTGGCAGTTCCTCTGGTGATCCACCAACGAGATCCATTATGAACGGATGCAACCTTGACAGTTCGGCCACATCAACCGGGGCTGACCATATCACCAACACCTTGAAGTCGTCTGACCTCTCAGCAGCAAGTAGGGCATGAAGTCCGCCTCGGGAATAACCGAACATCCCAATCCGGTTTATGTCCACGTAATCTCTGGCTTTTAGAAAATCGACTAAATTGAGCACGTCACGAATCTCACCCTTGCCATATTCCTGCTTCCCTTCTGAGCCATAATAACCCCTGAAGTTCAAACAAGCAACCGCATATCCAAGGGAAGCAAGATGAACAGACATGTGCTCATATATGTCATCCATACCTCCCCCTCCATGGTTGACAAGGACTAGTGGAAGGGGTCCTTTCTTGTCCAACCGAGCAGTAAACAGACGAAGTTTCAGGCCTTCACTCTCAAAAACTTCCCACCCCGAAAGTATTCTTGGCTTAACAGAACCTGAAATGTTTTTCATACCTTACTCCTGAATTACTATTACCATAGCGCTACCTTATGAATTTCGTACAATCATCAAGGGGAAGCCCCCCCAAGATATTCTATCGTAACAATTTAGCGTCTAAAAAAACCGCAGCAAGATTCTGCTCCTACGGGGGCTGGGAATAGTGAAGAGTTAAGAGTGAAAAAATGAAAATCGAAGGAATTATTCCACATTCATTCTTCACTTTTCGCGCTTCATCGCCCACCCTTAGTAGGAGCGGCTTCCAGCCGAGATCGGATAGTGGTTTTTCAAAGAGCTAAACTGTTACGGTCTATCAAATTTCAAACTCCAAAGTGTCACCTGAACACACTCTATTTGGCTAAATAGTTGCCGTTTAGCCCGTTAGAAAAGCCCCGTGCAGAAGCACCGGGCAGAAATCTATATATGCCTCTCCTTTTACACGGGCCCCGTGAGAGACCGAACGCCTTACAGGGGCGGGGTTTAATGCCCAGTATGAAATTCTAGCGGGGTTTAGTGTAGCGGCGCACTAGGTAGCATTATTTTCTCCAGAATTCAGGAACAAGCAAGATGATCACTGTATAAATCTCCAGCCTGCCCAATAGCATGCAGAATATCAGGAGCCATTTTGCAGCAACTGGAAGAAGAGCATAATTTTCCATTGGCCCAACCATCCCCAAACCCGGTCCTATATTTCCAATGGTTGCAGCTACCGCTGCAAACGAAGTCACCCCATCCACTCCCATAGCAACGAGCAAAAAAGATGATAATATGAACAGACCCAGATAGAGTATAAAAAAACCCCATATGCTCTCCATGACATCGTGCTGTACTGGTCGGCCACCAAGCTTGATCTGGGTCACAGCGTGCGGGTGTATGAGGCGGAAAAGTTCACGATAGCTATGTTTTAATAGAAGCATAAGACGCATACATTTCATACCACCACCCGTAGAACCGGTAGAAGCCCCCAAGAACATGCATAAAACTAGAATATTTTGTGCCAGTGACGGCCATTTCTCATAATCTGCCGTAACGTATCCCGTGGTGGTAATAATAGAGACAAGCTGAAAAGCGCCGAAGTGCAAGGCGTCCAGGAATCGGGAATAGACTGACCCGTAAATGTTTAAGGTTACTAAAAGGATAAAGAGAATCAAGGTCCCCGAAAAGAATCGAAACTCAGGATCGCGCCAGAGTGCAAATGGTTTGCCTTTCAGACACTGATAGTGGAGGGCAAAGTTTATGCCAGCCAAAAACATAAAGATCATGATAACAGTGTCAACATAGCCGCTCTTATAGTCTGCGATTGAGCCACTTCTTGTGGAAAATCCCCCTGTTGCCATAGTGCCAAACGTATGGCATAGGGCTTCAAAGAGGTCCATTCCGCCAAACATGAGCAGAACCATTTCCGACACAGATAACAGGAGATATACCTTCCACAGAACCGCAGCCGTATCTTTTATACGCGGCTTGAGCTTATCAGGTGTCGGACCGGGAACCTCTGCTTTATAAAGTTGCATCCCTCCCACACCCAAAAAGGGCAGGACAGCGAGTGAAAGCACAATAATTCCCATTCCGCCTAGCCAATGGGTAAGGCTTCTCCAGAACAGAATCCCACGGGGCACATCTTCGATATTGGACAACACGGAAGCACCTGTGGTCGTAAACCCAGATACGGACTCGAAAAGGGCATCCCCAAAGGTGTCAAACGTGTTGCTCAAGTAGAAAGGAAAGGCACCAAAAAAACCAGCTGCTGCCCAACCAAGGGCAACAATAGCCATTCCTTCCCGGTGACTAATAATGTTTACCTTCCACTTTTTGAACAGAACAGTGAGTAGAGCACCACTTCCAAGAGTGATACCCATCGATCTCAAAAGGGGCCATACACTCCGGTCCTGATAAAAAAGACCGAACATAAGAGGCCATATCATGGTAAGACCAAGAAAGATGATCAGAATCCCCACCATGTAGAGTGTAGACCGTAATCGCATCCTTAAAAATATTCCAGTTTGACCATTAAGGCCTTTTCTACTTCGGTAATAGACTCCCGCGTGGAAAAGATGATAAAATGATCATTGGGATGGATAACGCTATCACCCGTAGGTATGATTACCTCTTTATCACGCAAAATGGCGACTACGAGAACTCCCTTCGGGAAACGAATCTTTTTAAGAGGAGCTCCCACAATATCTGATGTTTCAAGAGCAACAGCTTCTAGAACCTCAGCCTCCTCTCCCTTTATAGATATAGCAGACAAGATCTTGCCACGACGTATATGTTGCAGAATTGTATTTATTGCAGAGAGTCTGGGGCTCACCACGTGTTCTATCCCGATTGCATCCATGATTGGAAAATAGCTAAGTTTATTTATTCGGGTCACTGTCTTCATAGCACCCATCCGCTTGGCAAGAAGTGATGTCAGAATATTGGTTTCCTCATCTCCTGTAAGTGTGATTACCACATCCATATCCTGGATATTTTCTTCTTGAAGCAACTCCTGATCAGACCCATCCCCCTGCAAGATAATTACATTATTCAGGTGCTCTGCCAGAAAGTTGCAGCGATCACGATCCTTCTCGATAAGTTTGGTATGAACAGATCGTTCTTCCAGTAGACTCGCCAGCCTGAATCCGACATTACCTCCACCTACAATAAGTACGCGCCGAATTGGTTGCATATGTTTTCCAAAGCACTTAAGGGCATCAGGTAACCGTTTTTCTTCTGCAACAAAATAGACTATGTCTCCCGGTATTATCTGGTCACTCCCGGAAGGAATAATCAAGCTCTCTTCCCGGACAATTGCAGCAACAAGAATTCCGTCCACGCAAAATTTTGTCTTAAATTCAAAGAGTTTTATGCCCTTAACAGGGCAATCTTCATCCACCCGTATCCCTATCAGTTTTACACGCCCGTCAGCAAATTCCCCGATATCGACTGCCCCTGGAATGGTCATGAGCCTGTCAATTGTTTTAACAACTTCCACCTCAGGGTTAATTACCATCTTTATTCGGAGTAGATCCTTAGCATATCGTTCAATGTAATTGACATATTCCTCGTTTCGAAGCCGAACCAATTTAGTAGTTGCTGGCGATAAAATATTTGCAAACATACACGATACGAGGTTCGTTTCATCACTATTGGTGACCGCTAAAAATATGGAAGTATCCTTGATACCTGCCTCCTCCAAGACAGTCGGGCTACTGCCAGAGCCGTGGATAGTCTGAACGTCGATATTCTCTGCAATGCGGCGTAAGTTTTCTGGATTATTGTCGACTACCACAACGTCCTTATCTTCCTTGCTCAGCCGACTTGCAATATGGAATCCCACCTCTCCTGCGCCAACAATAATAAACTTCAATTACCTATCTCCTCCTAATTTAGGTGTTCGTAAAAACTCGACACGTAATAGGGGGTGAACACTTGTTCATTGATTTGTAACGTGTATCCAGAAAAGCTGTACTTCGAGCTTTAAGTAGCTGAAATCATCATCTCGTATACGTCGAAGTCCTAAACATGTCAAAGGCACGTTTTGTAAGTACAGACATGTCATGATTCCGACATATTATGAGTATAGATTTCGCAAATATTCGTGAAATACTAAACAGGAGAGGGAATCCATCCTCTAACACTACAAAAAAATACTATAAATCGTAGCCGTCTGTCAATGTTCTGAATGGTCAAAAAATTCAGCGCATTTAACCTCATGCACACATCAGTCTACTATATTCTTTCCGTACATCGGCATCGCTGTCTGGTTTTTGAGTTGACATTATGCTATATATCATTTAACTCTGTTGGTGAAAGTAAGCCATTTTCACAGGTTCATAAATATATCGGTACCTGCCCTATAACTTACAACATGCTACACGGATAGGTTTTCCTCAAAGAGCCAGGTACTCGAAAAAGATTTTTTAAGATGGGCGGATTTGTTCATCCAGTAAAGAAGGATCAATGTGTGACCAAAATACGGAGGAGATAATCAAGTCAAAAAAACCGTTCAATCGAGCAGATCATTGAAGAGCAGGTTCAAAAGTGGCAGGTTTTGAGTAGGGATAAGAAGAGGGCGGAAGAACCTACTCTTGTAATAACTGTCTCCAGAGAGCCTGGAAGCGGAGGGCGTATCGTGGCTAAAACGCTTGCTGAACGCCTTGGATTTGATATCTTCCATCGGGAGATCATCCAGAAGATAGCTGAAAGTGCCCAAGTGAGTACCACACTGCTCGAATCCCTGGATGAAAAGGGGCTCTCTGTTTTCGAAGACTGGATATCGTCGCTTATACATAAGAGGCATCTCTGGCCAGATCAGTATCTCAAACACCTCATGGAGATTATTGCGACCATAGGAAAACATGGCCGGGCTGTAATAGTAGGCAGAGGAGCAAATTTTATCCTTCCCCCTGAAGGCAGGCTTAGGATCCGGATCGTAGCACCTCTTGAGGTAAGGGTTAGAAATTTGGTGGACAGCTTTGGTGTTTCTATTTAGGAGGCTAAAAGACGTATCACTAGGACAGAATCGGACCGTAGAGCGTTTATAAGAAAGTTCTTCTACGCTGATATTGCAGATCCCAAAAATTATGATCTTGTGATAAATACAGGAACGCTGACTATTGATGCTGCTGTTGAGGCTATTAGAGGTGCCCTATACCGGTAAACGGCGAATAAAGTAGGATCTAAATCGATCGATTGTCGAGTTTACCCCGTTAGAACTCCATCTGGGGAAGTAAAACCTGATATGAGAAAGTAGGGGGTTATATACATGTCTCTTAACGTGCAAACCTTTCTGAAGACTTCTGGCGGGGTAAACTCGACAATCCTGAAGGGTAACAAATTTTGATATTTTTTAATTCCAGAGTTGGGCACCCAATAGCTTACTTTGGCTAGCAGAGCCTAAGCAGTACATCTGTTTGAAATTACAAGCTTTTATCAGTCATATCAAAATATGTGACACTCAATTTAGGTTGGACTAACTTCTGAAATAATCAATCAGTGAGGGAGAGATGACAAGATTTCAGGCTGATAGATCGGCCCTACTGATAGGGAGTCTTCCTCTAACGGATCATCTTGAGGCCACAAAGCTGGTATTGGAATATACACCCGAAATCCCGATTTGGGTTCAACTTCCTATCTATCGAAAGGAGGGATTACTCAGACAATTTTTGTCCGGGGTTCCAGGGCTGACAGAGACTGATCAACAAGTCTTTATCGACACTTCCTTAGCCAGTTTCGAAGAAGATGTTCTTAGGTTTTATGAGGATTACTTAGGTGTGGTTGAAGAAGGTGCTCCAATAGACAGTTCTCGTTTTGTGCTAGACCACGACGTTGCTAAGGGTTTTTTTTCCCTCTTAGACGTATTAGGCACACTTCCTGCTCCTCCCCGAGCGGTTAAAGGGCAAATCTCAGGACCTTTCACATTAAGTACAGGACTGACCGATCAAAACAGACGTGCTCTTTTTTATGATGATCGGCTTCGAGACATAATCGTTAAAACTATTGCCCTAAAGGGGCGCTGGCAAGCGGAACAGATGGCCCGACTAGGTACAACGGTAATCGTCTTCATAGATGAACCCGGGCTGGCTGGTTTTGGCTCTTCTTCATATATCGGTATTTCACGTAACGACGTTATGGGACTCCTTGAGGAAGTTATTGCCTCGATCCACGATGCTGGCGCCCTTGTCGGCGTTCATGTGTGTGCTAATACGGATTGGTCCCTGATCCTGGACTCCTCAGCCGACATTCTCAGTTTCGATGCCTACGGTTTTTTCGACCGTTTGATACTCTATCCAGAACAATTGACATCCTTTTTCGAATCTGGCAGGATACTCGCATGGGGAATCGTACCCACGACTAATCCTGATGATATATTAAGAGAATCGGCCTCACTCCTCGTTTCCAAATGGCAGGAACAGATTGCGCAGCTTGAGGGGATTGGAATCGATAACCGCCGGTTGATGTCCCAATCCCTGATAACACCGAGTTGCGGAGTCGGCTCCCTTACTCGAGAATTGGCACTCAAGGTGCTTGAAATGACGAGAGACGTGTCTCAACTACTGAGGAAGAACAATCGTTGACGGTCTCGTAAAAAGTCTAATTTTCCTCTCTCCGTTAGCAATTTTGGGATTCAGAATTTGCCTGGTTAAATTTCAAAAACTCGGGTTTTCGCCTTCAAACAGTTTGAAATTTTTAACGCCAGGCCCATTCTTGCAACTACTTCATGGCATCTTGGTGTTAGGAGGTCACTCGTATTGGATGAGCGCTGGAAGGGATTTTTTCCAAAAAATAATCTAATGAGGAGCTCTTGCCAAGATTCTTTACGGGTAGTAAAGAAGATAGTTGTAAAGTTCTGGCATGATCATTGCTTTATGTGGGCTGGAGCCCTTACCTATGTCTCCATCCTTGCTTTGGTCCCCATAACCACTGTTTCCTTTTCTATACTGGGACATTTTAAACTATCTGAAGCGAACATAAGGACATTACTGTTAAAATATTTTC
>DTYH01000068.1 GCA_012961955.1 Desulfobacterales bacterium
AAAACAGTGCACAGGCTGGAGAGGTCTATCGGAAAAGAAAGACTCCATCTGATGAACGGCTAATCTTAAAGTAATATTCTATACCTATTCTTCTTTAAAGGAAACAAAAAAACATAACTGTTCACGGGTTGAAGAAAAAGCTTCACCCCAGCGAACAGTTACAAAAAAACAGCTCTTTCGGACAATCCTTTTTCAGATCCTCCTAAAGAGCTTGAATAAGTCGTAGCCGTCCCCACGGTTTTTTTTAGCTAACAGGGGTCCAAGAAAAAACAGAAGAGGCTGGAGCTAGTATTTCCCTTAACATCTGGTTATTCAAAAGGGAGAGGCGAGACTTTAGACCTTATACATATTTAATATACACCGGGTGATATTGCCTATATGTAATTGCTACTTGTTGTCATTAACCTCTTCAAAGTCTGCATCCACTACATTTTCATCCTGAGAAGTCCTACTTTCTCCCTGTGTTGAGGCGCTTCGTCCCTGTGCCCCTCCTTGAGCAGATGCCTCTCCGGCTTGTGAAGCTTTGGCATACATGGCTTCGGCCAACTTATGGGACTTCTGGGTCAATTCTTCCGTAATCCGCTTAATCTCTCCGGTGTCTGTTCCTTCCATGGCCTTTTTGAGGCGATCAATTACGTTTTCAATATCTGACTTAAGAGGAAGATCGACCTTATCCCCAAGCTCCTTGATAGACTTTTCCGTGGTATAGATGAGTGAGTCGGCCGTATTTCGTGCCTCCGCAAGGGCCTTTTTCTTCTTATCTTCCTCAGCGTGAAGTTCAGCATCTTTAATCAGTTTATCAATTTCTTCCTTACTCAAGCCGCTGGAGGCTGTGATCTTGATCGATTGCTCTTTGCCTGTTGCCAAATCCTTCGCAGATACATGAACGATTCCGTTTGCGTCAATATCGAATGTTACCTCAATCTGGGGCACGCCTCGGGGTGCTGGAGGTATACCAGTCAGTTCAAACCGGCCTAGGGTCTTGTTGAATTCGGCCATCTCTCGTTCTCCCTGAAGTACATGGATAGAAACCGCTGGCTGATTATCGGTTGCTGTTGAAAAGATCTGGCTCTTCTTGGTAGGAATTGTGGTATTCTTCTCGATAAGCTTGGTAAATACCCCTCCCAGGGTCTCTATTCCGAGGGAGAGAGGAGTTACGTCCAGGAGTAGGACATCCTGTACGTCTCCCTTTAAAACACCGCCCTGAATGGCCGCACCCAGAGCAACCACTTCGTCTGGATTTACACCCTTATGCGGATCCTGTCCGAATATCTCTTTTACCTTTGCCTGAACGGCCGGCATTCGGGTCATCCCTCCGACCAATATCACCTCGTTTATCTCTGAAGCTCTGATCCCCGCATCCTTGAGAGCAATTTGACACGGTTCCACCAGCTTTTCCAGAAGATCTTCCACCAGCTTTTCCAGTTTAGCTCTGGTCAGTTTGATATTCAAGTGTTTAGGTCCGCTGGCATCCGCGGTAATAAAGGGTAGGTTGATGTCTGTCTCCAATGATGTGGAAAGTTCCATCTTGGCCTTTTCTGCCGCTTCTTTGAGCCTTTGAAGTGCCATCTTGTCGTTGCGGATATCAATCCCGTGATCCTTCTTAAACTCTTCTGCCAGATAGTCAATAATTCTCTGATCGAAATCTTCGCCACCCAGGTGTGTGTCGCCATTGGTCGCCTTTACCTCAAAGACTCCCTCACCTATCTCTAGGATAGAGATGTCAAATGTTCCCCCACCTAGATCGAAGACGGCTATCTTTTCGTTTTTTTTCTTGTCTAAACCGTAGGCCAGTGAGGCAGCAGTCGGCTCATTGATGATTCTTAAAACATTGAGCCCAGCAATTTTGCCAGCGTCCTTGGTTGCCTGCCTCTGACTGTCATCAAAATAGGCCGGTACAGTAATTACAGCATCTTCTACCTTCTCGCCAAGGTATTCCTCTGCCGCGTTCTTTACGTGTTGCAGAACATATGCTGATATCTCAGCGGGGCTGTAGTCCTTACCACGGATTTGGACCCAGGCATCCCCGTTTTTTGCCTGTACGATCTTGTATGGTATTACCTTGATATCTCTCTGAACCTCTGAAGAGGCGTATTTCCGGCCGATCAAACGCTTAACAGCAAAGATAGTATTCTCAGGATTTGTGATAGCTTGTCGCTTGGCAATCTGTCCAACCAGTCTCTCTCCGCTATCAGAGATTGCTACCATTGAAGGGGTTGTCCGCCCCCCTTCAGGGTTTGTGATTACTTTTGGTTCCCCCCCTTCCATTACGGCAACACAGGAGTTTGTGGTCCCTAGATCGATGCCTATAACTTTACTCATTCTCTTCCTCCTTTATTTTTTCTTCCTTGTCAGAACAACCAGGTTTTTTTTCGTTCTTACAGGTTGGCCCTTTTGAAACCACAACCGCTGACGGTCTTAGAAGTCGGTTATTTATCAAGTACCCTTTCTGAAGCTCCTTGATCACTGTGTTGGCAGGGTGCTTGTCGGACTCTTCCTGCATAACCGCCTGATGATAATTTGGATCGAATGGCTGATTCAGGGATTCTATGGGAACGACTCCAAACTTCTTTAAGGAGTTCAAAAGCCCCTTCAACGTCATGTCCACACCTTCGATTATCGAGTCTGGGGTAATTTGACCTCCCGAAGGAGCTTCAAGGGCGCGTTCCAGGTTGTCTATAGCTGGAAGAATTTCTTTAATTAGAGATTCATTGGCGAAATTTCTGAATTCAATCTTTTCGCGCTCGGTCCGTCTCTTATAATTTTCAAATTCTGCCTTTAGCCTGAGGAGTCGATCAAAGACCTCCTTTACCTCTGCCTCCTTGGCCTCGATAATCTCTTTCAATTCTTTCCTACTGATGTAGTTCTTATCTGTGTCGGTCCCTTGTTGGCTTGAGCCCTCGGATTCAAAAGCATCTGTTTGATCAACAGATACCTCCTCCCTATCTTCTTGTTCGCTTTTGTTTTGATTCAGTGTATCATCCATTTTATTCTTATCAGATTGGCCGTAACTAATCAGATGGCTTTTCTTCTCTGTTGTTCTGCTATTTATGCTTATTCTGAACGAAGCAAAGCGGAGTGAAGAATCGCTTTAGATTCTTCGCTTAAGAGGTAGTTTGCCTACACTCAGTATGAGGTTTTTAACCTGAATGGTTATGATTCCTTAATATTAAAGTTATTGCTTTTTTTTCACTAGGTTATGTGACCTTTACGTCTTGATTAGTTGCGATCCACAAATAACTCTCTTCCAATGTGCCCGATCCTCTTACAAGCTATTTATGGGTTATAGTTCATAACACGTCCATCAAGAAATGTTAGTCCCTGCGTATAACATGAAGTTGCTAAACCTGTTTTTCTTCTAAAAGCCGGGAAAATTTTAGTAAAAAATAAGAATCAGTTTATGCTTTGTCAAGGGTGGTGGCGTACAATTTCCCCTGATACGTATCCCTTGCTTCGAGCCTTTTTTCTATGAGCTCAAGGGTCATCTGTTTTTTTAAGCTCCAGTCAGGTCCAACGAGTCTGGCCGGGTTTGGATCTCCGGTTAGGCGCTGGATTACGACACGGGGCGGGAGAAGCTCCAAAAAATCGACAACTAGCTCTACATAGGCCTGCTGGGTTAATGCCTGATATGCGCCTGATTTATGGGTAGTCGCAAGGGGAGTGTCTTTTACTACATAGAGAGAATGGATTTTAACGCCATCGATACCCAGATCTCCCAGAGCCACGGCCGTCTCCAGCATATCCTCTCGAGTTTCGCCAGGAAGACCCAGGATTACGTGAGCGCAGATGTAGATAGACCGTCCCTGGGTTAGGCGAACAGCAGATGCAAAATCCTCAAAGGTATGCCCACGATTAATACTTCTCAGGGTGTTGTTATGGATTGACTGTAGCCCGTACTCTATCCATACCATATATTTTGAAGTATAATTCTGGATCAATTGGAGTTTTGCTTCGTCTACACAATCGGGTCTTGTGCCGATACATAAGCCCACTATATCCGGGTCATTAAGCGCTTCATCATAATACCTTTTAAGGACTTCACAGGGCGCGTATGTATTAGTGAACGCTTGAAAGTATGCAAGAAATTTTTGCGCTTTATACCGTTTGGAAAGCCTTCTTTTTCCCAGGGTAATCTGGTCAGATATAGCTTGTCCTGTACGCCATGCACCAGTGCCGGAACCTTCTGGATCACAATATATACATCCTCCATAAGAGATAGTTCCATCCCTATTGGGGCACGTAAAACCAGCATCGATAGATATCTTATGTACACGAAATCCAAAATGTCTTCGTAAGAAACTGTTAAAATCTTGATATCGTTTTAAACCCATTCTTGTCTGATAAATCTCCGTACCTTGATTGAGGTATTCGGACGGTCACTCTTTCGTTAAATGCTTCACGCTTTGCTTCTCCTTGACCCGTGGGTTCTGGGGGCTAGAGACCGGGCCGCAGGTTTCCCCCCCGCGGAGACGGATGGCCCTCCAATAAGACTCGGGCATTCTGTTTTCGTGTGTGGACAGGAAGGGAATCGAGATGCCTTTAAATGAATGCGAGAATAATAACGACGTGTAAAGTGGAACCTCACGTGATTCCATGGAGTCAGTCCATTATTCTAATCCTGGTTGTGCACCCTTTATCGAGCCATTCTCCATCAGCCAAAAGTTGCCACTAGTAGGTTGAGATTACGCCATGACACAAGACACATTACTTACCGCTGCTTCCTTCCGGACCTGACGGGGTTCGTAAGTGTTTGTTGCATGGGGCTCAACCTGGGACAACCTACATGGCCGGGAGAGTTTTGACCCTCAAAAGGGGATTCAGCCCCGCATAAAGCGGATTTCGGGTTACAGGACACCGCTAGCTTCCCGCTTAGCACAACCAGGTATTCTTTTATATACATCAAGTATTCTTTTTTTCAAGGGGAAAAAAGTTAAGTACGATCCTACAAAGATATGACATGTGGGAATTCTTACGGTATGTTGTAGGAATCATCCTTAGGAAGTAATACATCTCAACGGTTTGGTAAAGAGTCGATTTTGTTCGCTAGCCCAACTTGATGACGCGAAAAAACGCTTGCATTAAGATCGATACGTTATACGCCGCAGAGCGCTTATTTGGCAGCTACAGATTTGATTTTTAACTTGGGCTCATGGGAAATCCTGGTACTGTGAAATGTGGCAACTCTTCTCGGGGTAAAGCTTTTCCTGAAACGATTTGACTGAAACCTTTTGTCTTTCCGCGAGTTGAGAGCGAGGGAAAAACAAAGGGTGGAGACATCCGAGTGTAAGCACCGTTAGAAGGTCAACCCCCTTCTAATCTTAAACCAGGTATTAGTCAATTCGTACTGCTAAAGGTGCATGTTTGGAGATCAATCATGATTTTCTAACGGGGTAGAGAAAAAGCTTCATCCCGTGAACGCCTACAAAAATTTTGCTTGACAGGAGACCTTTACTATCGTATTTACACACAAATTTTATTCGAATTCAGAATTCAGAGCACTAACTTTTTACCAGTTATTTACAGGTGTTAGGATTTCGAAGACACAGAAGATATTTGGCTGTTTGTGACTTTCATATTAGCGGTCAGGGTGGGTATTTTTTAGATAATATCTCGTGTACGTCCTCAGTTGCATAAGGCTAGACTCTTACTTTATGGAAGACTTTGTCCTTTGGTTACAGCACTCTTCAAATCCACTTCACGTCTATTGCCGGCTTACAGAACTCGGGATTAGTAGAGCTACGTCTATATCCCTGGCAAGGTATTATGAGCGGTATATCTTTTCTTGGTTTAGATTCCTTGTCAGCTATACTATCACATTGTGCCGGATCTTGAAATAGGCTGCCCCCCATCCATACAGTATATCGCACACCACGCCACGTCATGTGGAAGTCTTGTGTTGTGGAATTCTTTTAACATTCATAGAGTCCTTTCTGTGTAAAAATAGGAGTCGAAATAGTAGGTAGAATCCAGTGTTCGGAATATTCCACCCCAGAAAGACTTGCCCTCGGGTTCTGTACCAACATTTCTTGTATTTGCAATTGAGTTGTAGTATGTTTTATATAAAAATATTTCTAAGATTTATCGACTTGTAGGCTGATCGTGGCGATATTTTTTAACCAGCAGGCCAAACTACTACGCTGAGTTTGCTACTTTCCAAGGCTTTGAACTTTCTGAGCTGGGTACGCGATGATCTTTCGCACAGCTCATACGTCTATTCCAAATGGAGCAGATCGGCCCGCAGGCCAGAGGAGCTACCGGACGTCAGCTGTACGACTTGTGTCTCTTATGAACTTCAGCTCGAAGGGGTAGAGGCGATGCAAACTCTTGTTCCTCAGTGACACCTTGTGGTGGCCCACGTGATATGGTTTGCAGTTCGCAGCCTTATCGCTACACACCACCATTTCCGTAACGGACGGAGACCTTTGCATAACCACTTTGAACGGCCGGAACGAGCTTTTTGGGGACCCATGCGGTCGAAGTTCACCCCGCAACGATTGAGCCCATGGATGGGTCAAAAAGCTCATAGGGATGAGTAAAAAAAGGGGGGTGTGCACGGGCCTCGCATGGGATACATACGGACCATAGGAGAGTGAAATATGCCTGTTTATATTTGGCAAGG
>DTYH01000069.1 GCA_012961955.1 Desulfobacterales bacterium
GCATGGTACCATGTGATGAACAGGGGACGAAGGGGGGAATCTGTTTTCCTGGATAGGCAAGATTACTCTGTCTTCATCGAGCTTCTTAAAGAAGTCGTTGATATGTATAAGGTGAGGGTTGCCGCTTATTGTCTCATCCCCAATCATTATCACCTCTTGATTCAAACGCCGGGGGCCGATCTATCCAGATGCATGAGGCATTTGAACGGTATCTATACTCAGCGTTTTAACGGGGCCCACCATTGAGATGGCCAGTTGTTTCGGGGGAGATATAAATCCATTTTGGTGGAGCTGACAGCTATCTTCTGGAACTGGTGAGATACATTCACAGAAACCCTTTGGAAGCGGGATTGGTGACGGACCTGAACAAATATGCCTGGAGCAGTCACGAAGGCTATTTATCCAGTGCCGAAAAATGGAACTGGTTACACAAATCTTTCATCCTTTCACTCTTTTCGAGTGACAGAAGAGAAGGGATAAACACATACAAAAGATTTATTTTCATGGAAAGCCCGGAAGAGATAAACCGCATTTTTTCCCAGAGCAAGTTTCCCTCTATATTGGGCAGTGAAAATTTTATAAACAGGGTGAAAGAGAAGTTCTTTCACCAGAAACGCCATGATGAAATCCCGGGATCAAGGAGATTGGCGCTAGGCCGGAAAAAATAAAGAAGGCGATATGCAAGGCCTACGGTATAGAAGAAAGTTCGCTTTTGTCATCAAGGAGGGGGTGTACTTAACGAACCGAGGAATGTTGCCATGTTTCTTATTAGGCGGCTTAGAGGAGAGAAACTTGAAGAGATCGGGAGAGAGTTTGGTATCGCCAAATACAGCACTGTGAGCAGTGCCATTGAAAAAATGAAAAGAGACATATCGGCGGACCGCAAGCTAAGGGTGCGCGTAAAAACATAGAAAAGACATTATATAACAGTCAAAGCAGATTTTTGACACCTCAATATTGACTTTGACGTTTCCCTGACCTTCCTCAACAAAATATTTACGTTCAGTATAATCTACAGTATAAGTAGCCGGGTATGGATCCATTTTTCGTCGGAAGGACCGTTAATGCCCGGTACATCTCCTATCTATCGCCCCCGCAAGCCTCAGGAAACACCATATTACCGGTGCGTCGAGGACAATTTTGAAACGCTGGAACCGGTCTATGACGAGCGTTTTGAAAAGAAATATGGTTTCTTCCGGCCCTATGTCAGACAGGTGATCCACCGCTTCCTGGACTGTGGCATCCTCCACAACGGCTTTGCGCGTGTCAAGTGTGGCCGATTGCGGCCACGAATATTTGCTGGCATTCTCGTGTAAGCGACGCCATTTCTGTCCGTCCTGCCACCAGAAAGGGGTGGCGGAGTTTGGTGAATGGCTCTGCGAAGAAGTCTTGAATGCCGTGCCGGACCGTCATTTCGTTTTTAGCATACCAAAAATCCTGCGCCGCTGTTTTCTTTATGACCGAAAACTCCTTTCCGATCTAGGTCGTTGTGGATGGGAATCGTTGAAAGAGTTTTTCTAAGGAAACCGTTCCCAAGAATGGCGCTGTGCCGGGGGCGGTTATTGCCATACAAACCTTCGGTGATTTTCTTGGATTCAATCCATATCTCCATGTGCTCTGTTCAGACGGCTGTTTTTCCCGACAAGGCATGTTTCGGGTTGCACCTCGTTTTGAGACAAGGCAATTGGAAGAGATCTTCGGGCACAAGGTCTTCAAAATGCTCCTCTCAAAGGGAAAAATCACAGAAGATCTGGTTGATATGCTCATCTCATGGCGGCATTGAGGATTTAGTGTCTTTTCGGGTCCAAGAATTCAGCCCAGAGATGAAGAGGCTATGGAGAATTTGGCCCGATACATCATTATTCGCGCCTCCTCCTCTCAAGAGAGGTGACCTATATCCCCAAACAATCAAAAGTGATCTACCGATCAAAAGACGACAAGAAGGAGAAGGTCTTCGACGCCCTTGAATGGATTGCCGCCATGTCTTCCCAGGTCCCAAACAAAGGCGAGCAAATGGTGAGATGTTACGGCTTCTATAGCAATGTGAGTCGCGGTAAACGAAAAGATCAGGACAGGACGACCTGATACCCTCCATCCTCGAACCCGATGGATCTTCCAGCGAATACCGAAAAAACTGGGCTAGGTTGATCCAGAAGATTTACGAAGTGGATCCCTTAGCGTGTCCAGAATTCTCCGGAAAAATGAAAGTAATCAGTACTATCATATCGACTATACGGATTCTCAACCTCTGGTGTCTGATAAGTACCTTTATGTGGACCCTCAATATCCGGAGATCTTCACGGCCTGATTTATGAAAGATCAGTTGAGTTCAAGGGCTAACTCTACCCGGATTTCCTCAATTATCCCCTCTTACGGCAAGATCAAGCCTCCTGGTACCGCCTCCAC
>DTYH01000070.1 GCA_012961955.1 Desulfobacterales bacterium
TCTCACTGTGGCGTAAGCTGAAGCGGTATGGGCTTGAATAACTATTATTGCCTCTAAAAGATTCTATCGTTTATCCTTGGGGGTCAACCAGGGACGAGGCGATAATAATCTTTGTAACTGTACGGAGTGAAGTTTTTCTTGGAACGACTTGGCGGAAATTTTTTAGATAACACACCTGCGCTCGGGTGTCCAGTCTAATTACAGACCAAGGGATTGGTGAGAACGGTAAACAGGATTCTTTTCTTGACATACTTATTCTGTTGTATATATTCCTCTTCCGTATTATCCAGTAGACACATTGAAAGGATCTTGATATATGTTAACGATATGACATGGAAGAGATACTACATGATTCGTAGGGGGTCTCAACTTGAATAGGCCGAGACGATGCTCAGTACCAAAACTTAGAATCCTGGGTTCACCACTAGAACAAAAGGCTGATGAATCTCTTCAAGAATAAATCCACAGTAATGACCGTGGTCAATAATGGAAGACTCCATTTTGTTGTACTTGACACCAGTGGAGAACCAAAAATCCTTAGCAGCCTTTCCCTTAAAAAATTTCTGACTGAAGATGTGGATTCAGAGCTCATTCCAGAGAAGCTGAGGCATGGAGCTGATACCATAGACAATATTCTATTGATTGCGCCTGATTACTGGTTTGGAAATCTATCACTCAGGTTTCAGTCAAGAAAGAAATCAGTGGTTGAACCATTTATTGAGAGGAAAGTGCAGGCCCAGTACCCTGATCTCCCCGATATCAAGTATTTTATCAATTACACTTTCTACCAGACACATCAGGGAGAGCCTGGGATCTATGTATATTTCATGCATGACCCCACATCTTTTCACTTGTATAATAAACTTGCCGAACTTAATCTGAGCCCGCGACGAATAACCACGCCTGCCTTCCTCTGGCAGGAAAAGCTGGAAAAAATAGTACCGGGCTTTGACAAAGGTGGCAAGGCCCTTGTTCATCTGCTATCATCGGACTGTTTCCTATACTTCTTTTTTCAAGGTAACTTTCTTTTTTCCCGCAGTATATCCCTTCCCGATTCCCCGGAAGAATCATCCGATAGGTTCAATACGTTGAGTTATGAAATAAACCAATCGTCATACTTATTTTCACAAGAGGTCAAATCCGAGATAGACCAGATCTACCTATTGTCTTCAGGTGAGGATGACGTTCAGGAACTATCAGAGATACTCGGAAGGGAGGTCAAAGACTTAAAGGACACGATTGATGGTTCACCAATAGGATCGACGATCGCCGAACGCCTCGGCCCTGCAGGATATTTTGGCCCGAGCGACCTATCCCCTGCAAGCAAGTTTCCGAGTATCTCTCATAAACTGGAAAGAAAGGAACTAGAATGGAAGCCGATTCAAATGGCAGGGATTGTTGTCGGGCTGATTCTTCTTCTATTGCTTATCGGGGAAAGATTTGTTCTTTGGAAATGGTCTCACTCCGTCCAGTCTTATCTGACAGAGAAGGGAGTCGTAACCAGAACAGAACCACGAGAGGCCCTTCATCGATACAACCAAGCCCTTGATCTACTCCTCAAAGAGACCCGACGTCCTTCAATAAGGAAGACCATTGTTAATGTATTCAGATCATTGCCTGATGACGTTTGGATAAAGGAAATGGCTATAGAGCTTGAAACAAACCCACGCGTGGATATTCAAGGTGTCATTAAGGCGTCTGGGCCCGATCAATTCAGGAGCTCCCTCTCTGTTTTTCTGGAAAACCTAAACAAATATTTTCAGGGAGCACGATCGCTTCGGATCCGGGATATTGATTTCGAGACGACTAGCAGCAATGAAAAGGGATATCAGAACTACGTAATTGCACTTAGATTTAACTTGCCATGACACATCGCATCAGCAAAATATGGATTCTTGTAACTGTGATCTGGATGGGGGTCTTCCTACTCACCTGCTGGAACGTAAGAAAAATAGATCAAATCAGAGACCTTAGAGAAAGAAGAGTAACTTTGCGTATGGACGAACAATTCTTGACCCATAATTCTGAAAATCTCTCAAAAGTCTTAAAAAAGGCAGAGTTGTTTTACCAATCCATAGAGAATCGCAAGTTGGGACTGTTGACTGCCGAAGATGAGCTGAGGGCCCTTGCAGCAAAGCATTACTTCACTAATGTGAAAATCAATCGCCATGAAGGAGGAAACGCGAGTGAAGGGATAGTAGGGGTGACTTTATCATTCAAAGGGTCATTGCAAGGAATCGTAAAGTGGCTAAGAGCTATTTGCCGGGATTTCCCCTACATCCCGGTCACAGGCATAAGGATGAGGATTGAGGGACCGAGAGCACAGGCGGAATTCCAGGTCTTTCTCAACTACAGGTATAGAATCACTTCAACAGGTAGCTCAGCTTGAACCGAGATTATGGCATGACAAATCTTGAGGCATGACTTTCCTATTTTCGGAATTAGTTATTGGCGCGTGCATAATCCGGGTTGACTAGGTAGACCTTGGCACCCATCATATTACCCTGTTAAGTCCGGCTGAAACGCCCGATATCTGCATTATGATAAAAGCAGAGAGCAAAAAAAGATTATTAATGAGCGGCTGGATACTAGTAGCCTTGCTCTTGTCAGGATATAATGGACTAAAACTTATGACCCTGCTCAACCCGTCACCTCCCGGGTATTCGAACGAGGTTAGGGAGATAAGGCGAAAATTGCAGCAAATTGAGAAAACGGGCTTTCTCACGGTCAAAGGACTTGAACATGATATCGACCTCGATCTGATATTTTCAAGGTTTGTGCAGGGAGCCAATAAAGATGCAACGACGGCCTCCATAGGGCAAGAAGACAAAGAAGAAAAGAAAGACGTAAAACTCCCCACCCTCTCAGGAGTATTACGAACGTTGGATGTTCGCGGGAACCTTCAATCCCTTGCAGTAATCGAAGGAAAAAGGCTTGGTGAAGGGGACCGGGTGCAGGGTTTTAGAGTAGAGAAGATCACGAAGGAGGGGGTTACTCTCACAAAGGGTGGCTCAAGCTGGTTTATTCCGGCACCAGAGGTCCCCTTTTCCTTAGTCCGTAATCCCGTCTTGAGGTAGCTTATGCTCACCCTTTACAGATCCTTTCTTTTAGTAATTACCTTAATCCTTCTTAACTCCTTTTTGGGGTGCTCGGTCACAGAACCAAGACCCGTGATACAAAAGGGAGTTCACGCGATAAGTCCAAAGACCATAATTCAGAGGGAAAAAGGGGCAAAGCTGCCAGGCCCTCCACCATTTTCAGAAAAGTTAAAACCTATTAGAAAAGTACCCAAGAAAGAGGTGAGACTCTTTTCTCTGACTTTCGACAATGTCCCTCTGGGCGAGGTGATAAGCGCTCTTACCAGGGATTCGGATTTGAATCTGTCCATAGAATCGGATATTGATCTTGCAAGGACTGTTACGGTGCACTTAAAAAACGTCACCTTTGAGGAGGCCCTTGACATGGTAGTAGTAAAAGGGGCGGGTCATGCCTGGAAGATAGAGGAGGGATGCCTCCATATCAAAAGGTTTGAAGAGAGAATTTATCACCTGGACTATCTGGATATGACCGCAGACACGGATATCGAAGTGGGGGGCGACATGTTGGCCTCTGGAGCGGAAGACGCAGGCGTAAGCGGTACGTACCAGATAAAAGTAAAGAGGACAGGTAAGAGTACCGACGTCTGGGCAGGGGTAGAGAAGACCTTGGAAGGACTCAAATCAGAGGATGGTATTCTCAGAATAAACCGGAACACAGGGATTATCTACATGGCAGACACCCCCACGAGAATAGCATCCATGGTCCGATTCCTTGATTCATTATCAGAATCTCTACACAGGCAGGTCTTTATAGAAGCCAAGATATTGGAGGTGCACCTGAGTGAGGCCTATAGATATGGCATCGACTGGTCAAAGCTGGAGGTTGAATTCAAGTCTGAATCAGGTGCCTTGCCAGACATCTTTGGCATAAGCTTTAACAGAGGCGGTACTATTGTTCTCTCCGACCAATCCCGTCTCAGCGCGATTCTTGATTTCTTACGGACCCAGGGAGATGTGACCGTTCTTTCCAATCCACACCTGTCTGTAATGAACGGACAGTCAGCTATAATGACCGTGGGTTATCAGTTTCCTTACAGTGACATAAGCGGTGTGGATCGAGATCCTGAAACCGGGGTGGTTACGTTTGAGACCACTATAAAGAGGGCCCTCCTTGGTCTTCAGTTGGGCATTACCCCCCAGATATCCAGTGATGGAATCGTCACCCTTCACATTGTCCCCACCATAACCCGGATCCAGAGGGAGGAGCAGGTCGATATCCCAACTACGGCCACTGCAACGCAGTCCATCTCCAATCCGGTCATAGACCTTCAGGAACTGGCAACTATGGTTAGGGTTAGGGAAGGAGAAGTGGTTGTATTGGCCGGGTTGATCAGCCAGATCAAACGGCTGAATCGTGAGGGTTTACCCTTTCTAAGCAGGATACCGTTGCTCGGCTACCTCTTTAAGCATATGGAAGAGGTAACAGAAAACAAGGAGCTGGTAATCTTCATTACGCCTTATATCAAGCAGGTGTTTTGACTATGGGGGCTGATTCCTATTTAAGAATCCTTTCCTTCTTTCCTTTGCCCTTGATCCTCTTTATTCTCGGACGTGGCTTACGCAGTGATCGGATCTTTTTCTCCTTATATCTCATTTGTGTCTCTGTTAGCACCTATCTCTGGTCCCTGCGCATCGAAGACGTCGTGCCGTGGTCGTTGGCCCTTGGGATTTCAGCTGTAATCTCTTTCAATTTCCTCTTTTACTCACTTCTGAAGGACCTAAAAAAAACATTCTATTACTTTTCTCATTCGTGTCTCATAATCATCGGCCTCTGCCTCGTTCTATCTTTTCTGCTCGATTACCGTCCAGAGTTCGTGTCCAGAGGCTTCTACTTCCCTTCGCTTTTTCTACCTCGCCTAACCATGGCCTTTCTGATCCTCTATGCAGGCCTCTTCATGCTCCACTGTGAGATATGGAGAAGGAATGTAAACTTGGGTCAACTCCAACGGATCTTCTTCGGAGCTGTTAAGTTCTGGTGGCTTATCCTTTCCTGCTTTTTGATAAAGACGATCCTCTCCCAGGATCCCTTTCCGTTTTGGCCCTTCGACGTCCTCTTTTCCTATCACATACTTCTGCTGTTGTCCGTCTACTTTCTGATCTTCCGCACCGATTTCCTATCGGTCCGTCTTCATCCCTCCCCTGATTTTGCGGTAAGGTTCACTTCTACCATCTTTTTGTTAGGAGCCTTTACCTGCTTTCTGTGGGGAGAGGTCCTCAAGTGGGAATGGGATGAGGGGATCGGGCATTACTGGGATATCCTGCTCATATCTGCCATGACATTGATAGGGTTCTTATTCGTAATTCCCCTTTCCCCCTTTAAAGAGATCAGGGATAAGCTGTTTCATCATCTCTACATGCCAGAACAGGACTTTGCCCTGGAGGTCAGGTTCTACCTCGAAGTGCTGGGACAGAGGGGAAGGGGGGGTAGGGTCCTCGATCACTTAAGGGAGAAGCTGGCCGTTTCGGGGGCGGCCATTTACGCGGGTAAGCACGGAAGATTAGACGCCTTTGCCTTCTCCCCTGAGAGATTATCGCTGCCCGAATCCCTGGCCAGGGTTCCCAAAAAGGGTGAAGCCTTAAACGGCCTTCTATGCCTTGAGGCCCTTCCTATAAAACGAGAGGAGTCGGAGAGCTACCTCCTTCTGCTCGCTCAGAAGGCGCGAGCCTTCTCCAGGGATGAAAAGAGCTTGATTCGCTTCTGGTCGTTGACCCTGGGGATGCTTATGGACGAGATGGAGCGACAGCGACGTCAGCAGCAGGAGGAGAGGATGGCGATATTCTCCCAGGCAATGTCTTTCATAATCCATGATGCCAAAAACATGGCGCAACTCCTTGACCTCCTGGTAAAGAACGCGGCCTTTGTGGAAGGAGAAGGGGAGGCCAGAGAGTTTCTGAGGGAACTCCGTCCAGCCATGGAGAAGGCCAGGAGTCGGGCGAAAAAGATCCTGAAACGTATAGAGACCTTCAATCCTCAGGACCAGCCAACCTTCAGGGATGTAGATGTATCCAGGCTTCTTGACGAGGTATCTTACGGGGTAAGGGAAAGGGTTCAGGTCAAATCATCTCCCTTGAAGCTGAGGACCGATCCCGATCTCTTTAAGCGGATTATAGAAAACCTGCTCCTCAATGCACTTCAGGCCTCCACGGGGGAGGTGGAGATGAGGCTTGAGGGGAGCGGCGTTGCTGCCTTTGTGGCGGTCTGTGATAGAGGTCCAGGGGTCCCTGAGGAGTTGAGGGAAAAGATATTCGAGCCCTTTTTTACTACCAGAGCAGGAGGAACGGGCTTGGGGTTGTATGAGGCTCGTTTACTTATAAAAAAATTAGGAGGAGATGTCTGGTATGAGCCAAGAGAAGGAGGAGGAAGTTGTTTCTGGTGTCGCTTCCCCAAAGGAGGTCCTGATAGTAGAGGATGACCTCCCCCTTGCCTCTCAATGGCGTCGTTTCCTGAAGAGGGAGTTTTCGGTTGCGGTGGCTACGAACAAGGAGGAGACATTCCTCCAGCTTAGAAGCAAAAAGTTCCCTGTAGTGCTCCTCGACCTAGGACTTCCTCCTTACCCTGAGTCCCCCAGGGTAGGCCTGGAATTGCTGAAGGAGCTGGTGGTCCAGGACCCCCTTCTCAAGGTGATCGTAATAACGGCCCATGGCCAGAAGGAGGTGGCTCAGGCAGCCCTTTCCATGGGCGCGTATGATTTTCTGGTCAAACCGGTGGACGATGAGATGCTCTTGTCGCTGCTACGGCGGGCCGCCTGGAGATGCAGCCTGGAAAGTGCGTGGCTCTCCGCCAAAAGGGAGGAACTTCCCACCTCCATGGTCTTGGAGTCAGAGGCGATGAGGCGGGTAGCGGAGGAGGTCAGAAGGGTCGCGCCCCTTGAGGTGAACGTCCTGGTGGAGGGCGAAAGCGGCACAGGGAAGGAGCTCGTCGCCCAACTGATCCACTCCTGGAGCAAACGTCGGGGCAGGCCCTTCGTGGCCGTGGATTGTGCTGCCATACCTGTGAACCTGGGAGAGGCAGAGCTGTTCGGGGCTGAACGAGGTGCCTACACAGGGGCTGTGAGGAGGATAGAGGGTAAAGTGGCCCAGGCGGAAGGGGGGACACTCTTTCTCGACGAAATAGGGGAGATTTCCTGGGAGCTTCAGGCAAAGCTCCTTCGGTTCCTGGAGACGAAGGAATACTCACCCCTGGGAGGCAAGGCAAAAAAAGGGGATGTCCGGATAATAGCCGCCACAAATCGGGAATTGGACCAGGAGGTAGAGAGGGGGAAATTCAGACTCGATCTCTTCTACCGCATCGGCCAGATGATGGTATCGGTTCCTCCTCTAAGGGAACGGAAGGAAGACATACTCCCCCTTGCGCGGCACTTCATTAACACGCTCTCTCGGGAGTTCAATGTCCCCCCTTCCACTCTCTCCAAAGAGGCCGAAAAGGTTCTTCTCACCTACGGGTACCCGGGAAATGTAAGGGAGCTTCGTAACCTCATATCAAGGGCCTTGCTTCTTGCCAACGGAGGAGTAATCCTGCCCGAACACTTAGGCTTGCGCGTCGGTGAGTCGACGGAGGATGTCGGAATTTCGGCAGCTAAGCGAGGCTATGACCTCCCACGGGCGAAAAGGGCTCTTGAGGAGGGGTGGATCAGGGAGGCCCTAAGGAGGCATGACGGTAAGATCACCCCCGCCGCCCGAGATCTGGGTATCCCCCGAACTACCCTTTACGATTTGATAAAGAAATACGCCATTTCCATCTGAGCGCCCCTCAGTCCTGAATCATGTTGGGGATTCGGCAAAAGGGAGTCTCTTGTCGGTCTCGCGCTCCGCGGTAGAGGAGAATGGTTCTCAAGAATCAAGGACCTTGAACTTGAATAATGGACATGACATTTTGGCATTGTATTTGCTTAGATACAAAAGCGTAAGAATCGAATCTTTGAAAACATCAGGAAAGGGGGTGAAGGCCAAAAGGCTCTACGGATTAAAAAAACTCCTTGCGAAACCATCATAAAAGAGATCAAATCTACAATAGAACGAAAGGAGGGAAACGGACCGTGTTTATCATGAAAAAAATAACCAACAAAAAGAATCAAGCCGGTTTTACCCTGATCGAGATTGCCATCGTATTAGTCATTATCGGACTCTTGATCGGCGGGATACTGAAGGGAAAGGCCATGATCCAAAATGCCAAGGTGAAGAGGGTGGTGAAACAGGCGGACGAAGTGAGGGCAGCGGTGATGTCGTTCTATGACAAGTACGGGATGTATCCAGGGGATGAAAACAGCACCAGTTTTCCCCCAAATGATAGTCATAACGGCAATGGAGACGGGCAGATCAGCCTTGGCGAGGCAGACATGGTTTTTGAGGACCTGATGAAGGCTGGGTTTATAGGTGGTAATTTCGATGGAGACGGCGAGGACAGTATCCCCAACCACGCATTTGGCGACAAGTACAGGGTCTACTGGGTTAATCCAGGGAGCGGGTACGACCATTTCATCCGCTTTGAAAATCTGCCCTGGGATGTGTGCCTGGAGATTGATACAAAATATGATGATGGTAAGTACGATTCGGGATCGATACGGGGCAACGAGGATTACACAGAAGCAAATAGCCCTATAGGTTATTTTTATATGCCACTGTAAAACGGGTGTGGCAAAAATAGGCGGAGAGATGGGAGAGCATACGAAATCCTTCATCCTCTCTGCCTTTTTTATTTCTTAACAATTAAACGTCTTGAAACAAACCCGGTCGCACCAAAAGACAAACCGAATACTGAATACGTACGACACAGGATGCAAGTACAAGATACAAGATTGTACTAGTATCAGGCAAAAGCGATTTCGGTGGCATATAAAATGCCATGCTGCATTTGGTTTTGCTTGTAAAAAAGTGGGGGCGCGAAAACTATATCTACCTGCAGTGTGTTCCGCCTAGTCGATCATGTATCCTGGATCTTGTATCCTGTGTCGTGACTTCAGCTTGAGTCCGATGCAACCAACCTGTTTCACTTGCTTCAAAATGCTAACAAGTTACTATTTGTGATATTTGAAGGTCTCGGAATCTCATCAATCTATTGAAATTAAACAGGTTCTTCAGGCTCACTTTTTGCGTCGAACATGGAATAATGGAAATGCTGGCTTTTACTTGATGATACGGTGAGTATGAGGGTCTAAGATTATGCACCACTTTCAACCCAAAAAGGGTCTATTACCTTTTCGCAATGACAGCCACGGGTTTACCCTGATCGAGCTTGCCATCGTTATGGTTATTATCGGGATTCTGGCAGGCGCTGGAGTCTCCCTGATCGGCACGCTTACCAAACGAAAGGCCAGAAACGAGACCATCGACTACATGAAGGAGGCAAAAGAGGCCTTGATAACTTATGCATCTATTAACGGGAGGTTACCCTGGGCCGATACGGATGGCGATGGACTGGAAAATACCAATCAGGCCTCAGGGAATCTTCCTTACTTGACCGTAAATGTCATGCCAAAAGATACCTACAAGAGGGTACTCAAATACGAGATGAATACGAATCTTGGAACCGATAGGCAGACGAGTTGCGGTGCACTCAGGGGGGGGATTTCAGGCAATCCTACGGTTGTTGATGCTGATGGCTCGTCGTCTGCCTTTTCTGTGGCAGCCGTCCTTATCAGCGCTGGCCCAATGGATGCGGATAGTGATGGGGATGTCTTTGATGATATAACTTCAGGCTCCCATGTGGGAGACAATACGGATGGGGTTCCTAACTATATACGGCATCCGCCTATGGACACGTTTGACGACCTGGTTGTATATATTGGAGCGAATGAACTATGTGGCAAGATATGTGAATACCTGGTCCTGGCAGTGAATAACAATTCAGCCTCGACCGTTTATGTCTACAACAAAACCAGCGGGGTTGACCTGGGAAGGATAAGTACCGGCAACACAGACTCTTATGATATCATATCAGGGACTCGGATTGAGATACGGAACCAACCAGACGGTGGTGGAAGTATTGTTTCATCAACGCCATCGACACCGATCACGCTGGCAGGAGAGGGTTGTACCATAAACGTTCCATAATGCTCTCGTTCAAGGGGGTTATGCAAAGCCCTCAATAAGCCTTGCCTAACTGACCACCAATAACATCATAAAGAGGGAGAAGGATAGAAAGGACGATCAGGCCGAAGACACCACCGAGAACAAAGAGTGTGAGAGGTTCCATAGCCTCTATTAGCATCTGGACGGTCCTTCTTACCTCGCTATCATAATAATCGCCCAAGTGTTTGAAGGAATCATCCAGGACCCCGGTCAACTCGCCGTGCTTTACAGCCCCCAAAAGGAGCGGAGGGAATCCGCCTGCGTTCTCAAAACCCTGGGCCAACGACTGACCCCGCTGGACCTGCTCAAAGGCCTTGGCCAGCTGAAGCTCCAGGTATCGATTGCCAAGAACATTATCTGTCAAGATCTCGAATATGTCATTGAGCGGCATGCCTGCCCTGTACATTGTTGCGAAGTTATGGCTCAAACGCGCAAGGGCCATGTTCATAGCTATTCCTCCTGTGATGGGAACCTTCAACAGGTACTTGTGAAACAATATCCCTCCTTTTTGCGTCTTCTGAAGGATATACAAAGAGATCATGACTGTAAAAACTCCGCCGATTATCCAGGGCCAGTTTCTCTTGATAAAAAGGCTGGTCCTGAGAACGTACTTTGTGGTGCCAGGCAGGGTGATACCCATCTCAGTCAACACTCCGGCCATCTGGGGCAAGACATAGCCAACCCATACGCCGATCACGGCCGTGATGGTAACCATAACAAAAGAAGGGTAGATGGTCGCCCTTTTGATAGTCGACCTGATATTCTCCTTCCATTCCAGAAAATCCGCAAGGTCTTTCATGGATTGCGGTAGAACCCCTGATTCTTCCCCCATCCTTATTATACCTAGGTCAAGTTTGTGGAAAACCTGGGGGAATCGTCTCATTGCCTCATAGAGTGTATTCCCCCCTTCTAATGCTACCTTGATCTCTTGGATGATCTCTCTGAGGGGTTTGGAAGGGATCGCCTTGGCGTTTTCTTCCAGCCCTGTGAGTATGGGCAAACCCATATCGAGTGTCTGAGAAAACCTACGGTAAAATTCACTAAGGAGCCTGGGCTTTACTCTACGTCTTGCAAGTTGCAAGGCCCACCTGCCCTGTTTAACCTGCTTACTTTTGATGAGCGTGAGCCCTTGTTGCGTGAGGCGGGCCTCAAGATCGGCTTCATTAAAGGCAATAACCGTCCCCCGGAAAAGCTTACCTGAATCATCTATGGCCTGGTAACGGTATTTAGGCATAAGCTACAACCCGCAGAACCTCTTCAACGGAGGTGATCTGCCGGATCACTTTTTTGAGGCCCTGTTTAAACATGAGAGAGGTTCCTGACCGGACCGCGGCCTCCTCAATCTTGCCACGAGGGGCGCCA
>DTYH01000071.1 GCA_012961955.1 Desulfobacterales bacterium
CCAATTCCAGGGAATACACCTAAAATTTTGGTAACACTTTAGCCTCTTGAAATAAACCCGACCGCCTCCAGAGACAACCCGAATCCTGAATAGGCGATACAGGATGCAGGATAGAAGATTATATAGTATCGGGCTAAAGTCGTTATAATTATGGGTTACCGCCAAAACCCGATATAGAGCGAACAACCATAACCTTCGTGAGTTGAGAATATTTGTAGGGTGGGGTCTTACACCCACCGCAATTCCGATGGCATATAGAATCCCACCCTACATTTGGCTTTGCTTATAAAATAAAAGGGTTGCGCGGAAACTATATTTACCTCCAATCGTTCCCGCCCAGGGGATCATAAGTCCTGCATCTTGTATCCTCCATGGTAGCTTCGGGCTGAGCGGAATGCAACCGGCTTGTTTCAAAATGCTAAAATGTTACAAAATTTTTGGTTGATTTCATTAAAAAGTATGTTATGAAATTCACGGACAGGATAATATTTCACGCCTATCGAGTCAAGGGAGTCTCTCAGAGTTATATGCCTTTGGAATATATGATATTGACCCTAGGTTATGTCTTTGGCTTTTACATGGCATGGAACATCGGCGCAAACGATGTGGCCAACTCCATGGCATCTACCGTGGGCGCAAAGGCGATAACCCTTCGGCAGGCAGTATTTATAGCGGGGATCTTAAATATTGTGGGTGCAACCTTTATCGGATCCCACGTTACAGATACCATCCGCAAGGGAATCATATCTCCCGAGGTATTAGCTGATCCGCAACTTGTTATACTTGGTGCACTATCGGCTCTTATTTCTGCCTCATTATGGGTCTTTTTTGCTACCTGGAAGGCGCTGCCAGTCTCTACTACGCATTCGATTGTAGGAGCCATGCTGGGTTTTGGCATTGTTGGAGGCGGCTTCGGGGTGGTAAACTGGCCGAAGCTGGGAGCCATTGTGCTCAGCTGGGTCCTGTCTCCGCTCTTTAGTATGGTTCTGGCATTCTTGATGTTTAAGATAATATACCGTTTCATCTTGACCCGAGAGGACGTGATGTTAACATGTGCAATTCGGCTCAGCCCATTCTTTATCGGTATCGCCTTTTTTGTTGTAGCTCTCTCCTTTGTATTTAAAACACCATTCGGGCAGAGGATGGCACTGAGTACGCCATCTGCAATCGGAATAGCTTTGGCTGTAGCCGTACTGGGTGGGTATATGGGTGTTTTCACTATACGCAGATTGATTACCCGGCAAGGCACAGATGGAGTGGAAGAAATCTTCCGTTATCTTCAGGTATTTACTGGATCCTATGTGGCTCTCGCCCAGGGTGCTAACGATGTGGCGAACGCTATTGGACCCTTGGCAGCGATTTATTTCGTAGTCAAGACAGGTTGTGTGGGTAGTAAGGTTCCAGTCCCCCTCTTTTTACTCCTTTTTGGAGGAATTGGTATTGCCTGCGGTGTTGCTATGTGGGGTTATCGTGTGATTGAGACCATGGGAAAAAAGATCACCACCCTGACGAATACACGAGGGTTTTCGGTGGAGTTTGGGGCAGCAACTACAGTGCTTGCCGCTTCAAAATTGGGACTTCCTGTCTCCACCACCCATGCCGCTGTAGGTTCGGTAATAGGAGTAGGGCTTGCCAGAGGAATAGAAGCGGTGAATTTTCGGATCGTATTCAGAATCATATTGTATTGGCTAATCACCGTACCTGCTGCTGCCATAACGAGTATGTTTGTTTATACCTTTCTTCTTTGGCTCTTTTTGTAGGAGGGATGCCATGCGTATACCAATAATATCCCTGTTTATCACGTCGCCGTTTGACGGGCTTCAGGAGCATGCGAAAAAGATTAATGAGTGCAGCAAGAAGTTCCGTAATGCCTTTGAGTGCTATTTTAACCTGAAATGCGAAATATTCGAAAATTTAAGGGGGGACGTAGCCCGCCTGGAAAGCGAAGCCGATGCTATCAAACGACGAATAAGAGGGCACATCCCAAAGGGCACACTCATGCCTGTGGACAAGTTTCAATTTTTTATGTATCTCAGGGAGCAGGATCAAGTCTTTGATGTAATGGAAGATGTTCTGGACTGGCTATCCTATCGACCTGTAGAGGAGTTTCCGGAAGAACTATGCGACGAGATTTTAAAGCTCGTAGATTCGGTTATAGAACCAATAGAGAGGCTGAGTGTCATGGTCTCTGATGCAAGGAGGTATTTCAGAACATTCTCTGAAAAGGGAAGGCGGATAGTTAAAGAGCATATCAAGAAACTCCGTCAATATGAACATGAGGCGGATATACTCGAAGCTGCCTTGAAGAAGGAAATATTTGCCAGAGAAAACGACCCTACGACCATATTCTATCTGATGCGCTTGGTGGAATTGATCGGAAATATTGCAGATCATGCTGAAAATGCCGGGGACATGATGCGTGCCATGATTGCTAGATAGAGGAAGGAAGATTATCCGCAAAACGTATATCCATACCCGAGCCGCCTTATAAGTTAAGCTATCTGTGTAAACACACTTTCTTTCAGGAAGCTAAAGTGAGGGCTTCGTAAAAAGCCCTTTGTGAAGTCACCAATTATACTTTTATATTTTTCGTTAAGAGAAGGGATTAAAAGATGGAGCTTAAGATTATCAAGACAGATAAGCGGAAGACCCTCCCGGATGACTCAAAGTTGGGGTTTGGTACCATCTTTACCGATCATATGTTCAATATGGATTATCATCCAGACAGGGGTTGGCATAATCCACGCATTGAGCCTTATAGTCCCATTGTGATGGACCCAGCAACCATGGTGTTGCATTATGGGCAAGCCATCTTTGAAGGCTTGAAGGCGTATCGGAACGAATCAGGAAGGATTCAACTGTTTCGTCCCTGGAATAACATCTCCCGCTTCAATCGTTCCGCTGACGTCCTTTGCATCCCCCGTGTTGATGAAAAATTTACACTTGAAGCCATAAAAACCCTGGTATCTATCGAAAGGGATTGGGTGCCCCATTCGCATGGAACCTCCCTCTATATTAGGCCGACTATTATTTCTACAGATCCCTATCTGGGTGTACGCCCTTCCCACACCTACCGCTTTTTTATCATCCTTTCTCCAGTAGGGGCTTACTACCCAGAGGGGTTTAATCCTGTTAAGATCTGGGTAACAGATGAATATGTCCGTACCGTGCGCGGAGGCATGGGAACAGCAAAGACCCCAGGCAATTATGCAGCCAGTCTTTTTGCAGCAGAACTCGCAAAAAGACTGGGCTATACTCAAGTACTTTGGCTGGACGGTGTGGAGCATCGGTATATAGAAGAGGTGGGAACCATGAACATCTTCTTTGTCATAGACGATGTACTGGTTACACCACCGCTTGAGGGTAGTATACTGGCTGGTATCACTAGGGACTCGGTTATCACTCTAGCTAGGCACTGGAATATACCAGTAACGGAACGAAGGATATCCATTGAGGAAGTTATGGAAGCCCATGAAGCCGGAACACTTAAGGAGATATTCGGTTCCGGAACTGCGGCAGTAATTTCCCCAGTAAGCCATCTGGCTTGGCGTGATAAGGTGATCACTATAGGCGAAGGGGATGTTGGACCACTGGCACAACGGTTTTATAAGGTACTTACGGACATCCAGTACGGAAGGGCCGAAGATCCGTTCGGTTGGGTTTTTCCCATTGACGAAGAGTAAACCCCGTTGGAATTCGACACAGGGGATTAAACTCCGTATTTCCGCACGGGGCTTTTCTAACGGGATAAACGCAGATAAAGGAGAAGCTGGCATGCTTATAAAGCAGATGTTGGTCGGGGTGATGGATGTTTTTTGCTATATAATCGGGTGTGAAATAACAAAAAGGGCGATCCTAATCGATCCGGCTGGGGATGAAGAGCACGTAGTGAACACAGCCGCAGATTTGGGCTACACTATTGAGGCGGTAGTTAATACGCACGGTCATCCGGATCACACCTGTGGGAATGAACAGATTGTTAAACTTACTCGCGCAAAGATCATGATACATGAAGCTGACTGGCAGTATCTTGATGCCTACGGGGTGAGCCTCCAATGGGGTTTCAGAAGCTCTCCTCCGGCCGATGTGCTCCTTCGGGACGGAGATATAGTTGAATTCGGAAACGAGAGGCTCACCGTGCTTCATACCCCTGGCCATACTCCTGGCTCTATTTGCCTCTACGGGGACAAGAATCTGTTTACCGGTGACACACTCTTTGTCGAAGCAGTGGGAAGAAC
>DTYH01000072.1 GCA_012961955.1 Desulfobacterales bacterium
GCGCAAAACATATCCCATATTTGCAAAGAACACTGACGACTTAAGATGTTTTTGAAGTGGGTAAAGAAAGCCTGCTGATGATGAGCGCCTTCGTGGGGAACGTGGAAGACGGAGTAATTACTAAATCTAGGTAGCGTTGGTGAGTTCCCTTGTGATGTAGTGCGTTCCAAGTCGTGGATCTGGTAGAGAGGCCCTGCCAGATGTTATCGTAATATATACACTTTTTAGTTTTATGTCAAGAAAAACCTTAGTAATAATATATATCCAATCACTCGGGTTTTGCATGACCATGCCTTTTTACTCGGTTAGAGACGCATGAGGGAGCATGGGGTATGATAACCAAAGTATTATACTTCTTTTTCGTTCCGTTAAATCTCCCGAAGGGAACCCTATTTAACAGGATGAACACGGGTGGTGTAATAAACCTAAGGTC
The DNA here is from genome assembly GCA_012961955.1 of Desulfobacterales bacterium. GTDB lineage: Bacteria > Desulfobacterota > Desulfobacteria > Desulfobacterales > DTYH01 > DTYH01. The sequence continues at coordinate 434 of DTYH01000072.1, forward strand.
TTATCAGGTGCGTTGGCCTGTGCGCAACGCCCGTTCAAGTTGTTTGAGGCAAGCCGTCCATCTTCTTTGGAGAAACTCGGCGAAATCAGTCCACGTGTTAAGAGGTAACTGTTCAGGGGGAAAGCCTTCTATTTACCTTACGCGGTTAGAAAATCCGATTCAATCTTCAAACATGCACCTCTAGCAGTATGGATTGAGTAATGGCTGGTTTAAGATTGCTGGTTTTGGAAAAGCTCATTTTTGCTCACGGAGAGAGCAAAATTAGGCTTTTACGAGACCGTCAAGACTATAGAAGGGTGCTGATTCTCTAACGCTGTTTACACTCCGATGTTTCCGACCCTTGTTCTTCCAGTGAGTTGAGCGCGGGGACGGGAAAACTAAGGGTTTCCGTCAAGTGGTTTCAAGAAAGGCTTCACCCTGTGAACAGTTGCGTTAAAGGATATTTTTCAAGGCCCTCTCTCGACTTTTTAGAGCTAAAATCTTACGAGAACCTTAGATGGCGTGGGTTTATGCCCCAATACGAGGGTAGATATGAGTAAACACCGAATACAGAAATTACAGGAAATGATGAGAGCCGATAATATCTCGGCAGCAATCATTATTCAGCCCCGTGACCTCTACTATTATACCGGTACATCCCAGCCCTGCAATCTTGTTGTTCCACATACTGGCGATCCTGTCCTCTTTGTACGCAGGGCCGAGGATTTCGTACGGACTGAAACCTGGATTGAAGATGTTCAGACTGGGGGTAGTCCCAAACAACTCCTGAAAAGTTTGCACGAAATGGGCATTTCATCAGGTGTATTGGGGATTGAGGGGGATATCGTAGTAGCCAACCTCTATCTAAAGCTGAGGGATGCCTTTTCGGACTATAGTCTAAAGGACATTTCCCCGCTTGTTCTGACGCAGAGAATGATAAAAGAGCCGGGTGAGATAGAACTTGTTAAAGGAGCAAGTCATCGGTTTGATCTTGCTCACGAAACCATATTAAGGACATTACGACCAGGGATGAGCGAGGTAGAACTGGGGGGAAGGCTGGCAGAGGTACTTTTTGCTCATGAGACAGAGCAGGTCCTTTTTATCCGACGGTGGGACGATTGGCTGCAGCCAGCAGGAACCATTGTAAGTGGCGAAAATCTGTATCAAATTTCAGGGCATGCCATGACTGTAACGGGCGTAGGGCTTTCTCCAGCCATGCCGTGGGGCCCTTCCAGTCGAAGATTCAAAAAGGGTGACCTCGTAGTAGTCGATAATCCCTTGAATTATAGGGGGTATCACTCCGATAATACCCGTACCTATGTGGTAGGGAAGGCGAGTAACAGGCAAAAAGAGGTTTACGGGGCCGTTCGGGAGTTGCAGGACTATGCCTTGGCCCAAATCAGACCAGGGATCTGGATCGATGAGGTCTATCGGCTCGTCATTAGGAAGGTGACCGAGCTTGGGTATGAAGAATATTTTCAAGGCTACGGAAAACAGAGAGGCCAGTATCTAGGACATGGGGTTGGTCTCGAACTGGACGAACTACCCGTCCTATCAGGACGAACCCATCTAAAGTTTGAGAAGAATATGGTATTGGCTGTGGAATGTAAGTTTATTATACCCGACTTTGGAGCAGTCTTTTTGGAAGATACAGTCGTTATAGAGGAGAATGGGTGCCAGATACTGAGCAGTTCAGAGAGGGATCTGTTCGAAGTAGGATAAATGCAACTGTTCACGGGGCACAGAAAAGGCTTCACCCCCGTGAACAGTTACTATTAAATATGTAACCGCTCACCAAGTGGGCATTTCGGTAAGCGGCTACGTATTTATCGAGCCTTTCTTAGAGCGATCTCGCAAAAACGGGAGTATTAGTTTTTCTTATGCTCTATCGCTGCTTGTGCAGCAGCCAGTCTTGCAATGGGAACCCTGAAGGGGGAGCAGCTCACATAGTCCATTCCTACCCGGTCGCAGAATTCTATTGAACGAGGATCTCCTCCGTGCTCGCCACAAACTCCGATCTTCAGTCTTGGACGTGCCTTTCTTCCCCTCTCAATAGCTATCTTTATCAGCTCGCCGATTCCTTCCTGATCAATCGTCTGAAAAGGGTCTTCCGGCAGGATCCCGTTGTCCAGATAAGCGGGCAGGAACGCACCAGTGTCATCCCGGGAAAAACCAAAACCCATCTGCGTAAGGTCATTGGTGCCGAAGGAGAAGAATTCAGCTGTCTCGGCAATCTTGTCCGATACCAGACATGCCCTCGGGATCTCAATCATTGTACCCGACAGGTGAGGAATCCTCTTCAAACCGGACTTTTCCAGCACTTCTTTATATACCTTCTCGATCAGGGAGAACTGTTGTTGAATCTCTTTTGCGTCACAGACTACAGGAATCATGATCTCAGGATGGGCCTTCTTACCCTCTTTGATTAGTTCGGCAGCGGCTTCAAAGATAGCTCGGATCTGCATTTCAGATATCTCAGGGAACGTGATGCCGAGCCTAACACCGCGATGCCCCATCATAGGGTTTGTCTCATGCAGTTTTTCGGCCCTCAATGCAATCTCTTCTAAGGTGACGTCCAGGCTTTCAGCCAGCCTCTTAAGTTGGTCTTCCTGCTTTGGAACGAATTCATGCAAGGGCGGATCAAGGAGCCGGATAGTGACGGGTAGGCCTTCCATGGCTTCCAAAGTGCCTTTGATATCTTTTTTTACATAATCGAACAGGGTATCGAGTGCCTTTCGCCTCTCCTCCTCGGTGGTCGAAAGTATCATCTTTCGTAGTTCGAATAGGGGGACCTCCGAGCCCTTGCCATAAAACATGTGCTCAGTCCTAAAAAGACCGATCCCTTCCGCACCAAACTTACGCGCCCTCAACGCGTCTCCTGGTGTATCAGCGTTGGTTCGTATTTTTAGGGTTCGTACTTCGTCACACAATTCTAGAAATTCGTTCAATCGTTCGTCCTTTTCCGTGGCATCGATCATGGAAAGCTTGCCTTCGTAAACAAGGCCTTGTGTGCCATTTAAGGTGATCCAGTCGCCCTCTTTTAATACCTTACCGTCTATATTAACCTGTTTTCTTTCGTAATCGACCAGTGCGGCCCCACATCCAACTACACAACACTTCCCCCATCCCCGAGCAACCAGTGCGGCATGGGAGGTCATCCCTCCTCGTGTGGTCAAGATTGCCTTAGCAGCGCGCATACCCTCCACGTCTTCAGGACTTGTCTCTTCACGTACAAGTATTACTTCTTCTCCGTTATTCGTCCATTCCACGGCCTCGTTCGCAGAAAAGACTATCCGACCAGCAGCTGCACCTGGGCCGGCGGGGAGTCCTTTGGCAAGAGGTGCGTTCCTTTTCTCCTCCTTCGGGTCGATTATGGGATGAAGTAGCTCATCCAACTGGTCGGGCTTCACACGCATTATGGCCGTTTCTCTGTCAATCAATCCTTCCTTTACCATGTCTACGGCCATCTTTACAGCAGCAGGACCGTTCCTTTTTCCTACCCGTGTTTGAAGCATAAACAGCCGCCCCTTTTCGATGGTAAATTCTATATCCTGCATATCGCGATAATGTCTGTCCAAACGCTTCTGAATGTCGTACAGCTCCTTGTAGACTTCAGGCATTATTTCTTCCAGGGTAGGCAGGTCCTTGTTGTGTTCACTTTTTGAATATTCATTGATTGGGGCAGGTGTTCTGATCCCAGCGACCACGTCTTCTCCCTGGGCATTTACAAGGTATTCCCCATAGAATTGGTTCTCTCCGTTTGCTGGATTTCGAGTAAAACCAACACCAGTAGCCGAGGTTTCTCCCATATTCCCAAAGACCATTGCCTGAACGTTAACCGCTGTTCCCCAGTCATCTGGTATTCCTTCTATACGCCGGTAGCTGACAGCGCGCTTGCCGTTCCAGGAAGCAAAAACGGCTCCTATTCCTCCCCAGAGTTGCTTTTCTGGATCGTCTGGAAAATCCTTTTTTAGGACCTCCTTAACCTTGGCCTTAAACAGGTCGCACAACATTTTGAGGTCATTTACATCTAGGTCGGTGTCTTGTTCGACACCCTTTTCCTCTTTCATCCTATCCATGATTTTTTCCAGTTGTCTGCGTATTCCCATTTCCTCATCTTCGACTTCTACACCAGCGGCTTTTTCCATAACCACATCAGAATACATAGTAATTAATCGACGATACGCATCATATACAAACCTCTCGTTTTGTGTCTGAGCGATAAGACCGGGTATGGTCTTTTCGGTAAGGCCTATATTTAGTACTGTCTCCATCATTCCCGGCATGGAAATCCTGGCCCCGGATCGCACTGATACAAGGAGTGGATTTTCAGGGTCGCCAAACTTTTTGCCCATCAGGTTTTCCATCTTTGATATGGCCTTATTTACCTGCCCCTTTAAGGGCTTTGGATAATTTCCGCGATTCTTGTAATAGTAGGTACACACCTCAGTAGTTATGGTAAAGCCTGGCGGAACAGGTAGTTTTAGATCTGGATGGCCTGCCATTTCGGCAAGGTTTGCCCCCTTTCCCCCAAGGAGATCCTTCATTTCAGCGTTTCCGTCTGCCTTCCCACCACCAAAGAAATACACATATTTTTTAGCCATTACATCCCCTCCTATATAAAACCTATTCCTTTGAACCGCTCGAGGGAGAAGCTTTTATGTTGATATGATATTTCTAAGGAAAATCACCCCCCTGGGCGGTTAAAACCATTCTTCGGTAGAACTTTAGTTGATGGTTTCGTAAAAAGTCGGAATCTGCTCTTTTTGAGTCATTCCAGCGTAAGCGGGAATCTCGTTATTACAGCATGTTATGGACTCCCGCTTTCGCGGGAGCGAGGGGTTAGCAGACCTTTTACGAAATCATCAATTTTGGGATTCAGAATTCGCCCGGCTAAACCTGAACAGCTCGGGCTCGCGCCCTCAAACAGTTTGAAATCTTTAATGCGAGGCAAATCTTGAATCTTCTTCCAAAATTGTTCAAAATCGTTCGGAAGATTAACCGATTACAACTTTTTTCAAGGAGCTAAAGCGTTACAATTTCCTGAAGTTTTGAAATATTGTTCATAAATATTAGTTAATCAAGTCTGTAATCTATACCAACTAACCAATCTGGGTCAACGAGAAACTGGAGTAATCACCCACCGTCTTTTATTCTTGCACATGAGCGCCTCTCTAATGAAGGGGTCCAAGTTCCCATCTAGGACCCCATTTACGTCTCCTATTTCCACACTTGTTCGATGGTCCTTTACTAGCTGGTATGGATGTAAGATATACGACCTTATCTGACTCCCCCAGGCTATTTCATCTTGATTTTCGTATATGGCCTGTTTTTCTTTTTCTTTTTTCTGACGTTCGTGTTCATAAAGCCGAGATCTTAACAGCATCATGGCTATACTACGATTTCGGTGTTGCGAGGATTCCTGCTGGCACTGGACGACGATTCCGGTTGGAAGATGCGTGATTCGTACTGCCGAACTGGTCTTGTTCACGTGTTGGCCACCTGCTCCGCTGGCCCTGAATGTGTCTATCCTCAAATCCTTTTCATCGATTTCTATATTAATTTCATCCTCTACCTCGGGATAAACAAATACCGAAGCGAACGAGGTATGCCTCTTCCTGCTTGCATCAAAGGGGGAGATACGGACGAGGCGATGAATCCCTGATTCCACCTTGAGATAACCGTAGGCATAATTTCCTCGTACCGTAAATGTTACGCTCTTAATGCCGGCTTCTTCACCCGCTTGAAAATCGGCTATTTCTGTGCTGTACCCTTTTTCTTCAGCCCAACGGAGGTACATACGAAACAGCATCTCTGCCCAATCCTGAGCTTCTGTTCCACCGGCACCCGCGTTGATGGAGACAATTGCATTCTTGCTGTCGTTTTCATCCTTAAGCATATTGGATAGGGTAAGTTTGTCTATCTCCTCCTTTAGGTTTTTGATCGATTCTGAAACCTCCTCCATGGCTGCCTGATCATCTTCCTCAGCTGCCAGTTGAAAGAGGATCTCGGCATCCTCCAGCTGTTTGCGGAGTTCTTCAAGGTTGTTTAGCTCTTCGTTTATGAGGTTTCGCTCCTTTAATATGGCCTTTGCTTTTTCAGGACTTTGCCAGAAGTCCTTCTTGGATATTGTCTTATCCAGCACCTGTAGCCGTTTCTGTTTTTCCTCCACGTCAAAGATGGCCCCACAAGTCCTTCAGCTCTTTCCTTAGCAGCTTTATATCATTCTTAATTTCAAGCAGCATAGGTTTTTTCCTCCTTCTTCGTTTGTTTCGCTCTCTTTCACTAATATAATTTCTGAAGATTATCTTTAAACTCATTACATGTCAATACTTTATATATACGTAAGATGAAGATGGGAAAGGATTTTACTCTCCGCTTTTTCGGGCTTCCTACTTGAAGAGTATCGTAACACTTTAACCTCTTGAAACAAACCCGGTCACGTCAAAAGACAAGCCGGATACCGAACATACGATACAGGGCGCAAGATAAAGATACAGGCGGCACTCGGCGTGAACATGTTGCATGTAGATAGAGTGTACCATGAGCTTTCTGATGATGGTTTTTCCACAAGTATTGTAGGGCGTTTTTATTTATTATAGTGATCGAGTAACCTTTTATAAGGAAGACCAAACGTAGGGTGGCATTTTATATGCCACCGAAATTGCGGTGACGTGTAAGAGTCCACCCTACGAATATTATCAAATCATAAAGATTGCGGTTCTTTCCTTTATATTGGGATTCTGCACGTAGTCATGATTATAACGACTCTTGGGGGATCCTATAAGCCCAGCGGGACAATCATATGGAACTATGCGGACGACTATAATCTTGTATCTTGCATCCTGTGGCCCGCATCAGTATTGTAACTTCAGCTTGAGTCTGATTCAAACCCCTTGTTTCAAGATGCTATAATGTTACAGAGTATCTTAATTACAGGATTGTGATAAACGCCGTTGAAAGCTTTATCTTTTTCTGATATGTAGACCCCGTTAGAGTTTTACACCCGGCATTAACCTGGGTGTGAAAGAAGAGGGATATATCGCCTTTGACCGCGTGCTTCGTCACTGCGCTTTTCTAACGGGGTACATTCTGTGATCAAGGTTTCCTAGGCATGGGCTCCTCTCATTTCTTTTTCGGTATCTACTGAATGTGCGTCTTAATACTAGAGTTTCACTTCTTGAGGTCGTGCCCGCGAAGTCTGTTCATGACACTACCCGGAAACGGGGATCCAAAAAATGCCAGCCACATTGAAAACAGGCTGGATTCTCGCCCCCGATCGGAGTCGGGGACAAGCTTTCGCGGGGATGACGTCAGAAATAAGCATCTCATATAATTTGGAAGGAAGTTCAGATAGTTAGCCATAGAATGCCGCCGTGGTGTTAATGTGCTTTGTGAATCCCTGTCATATGATTGGAGACTATTTAGCTGGTTGCTGACATTGCCCAAGACCTTTGCATAACCCCTTTTCACTCATTCGAATGAGCTTCTTGGACATGCGTGGGCTTGTAAACTTGTTTCTGAAAACTAGGTCTTGTGGCCTCAAACAGTTCAGGGAGAGGTAAGATGGGTTTGGACCCATAAACTGTTGCTGATGAAAAAAGAGGGGGGATAAGATAGTGCCTCTGAAAACCGATATAAGCGTATGGGCGGCTCAGATACGGACAAACTTTCTTATACTATCGGTTGTCCTGGTAATGATAGGAGGGGCTGCAGCGCATCAGGATGGATATACAGATCCTTTTCGTCTTATTCTTGTCATGATGGGGGTTATACTTTCACACATCTCAGTCAATCTCTTTAATGAATATTCCGATTATAAAACCGGAATAGATTTTCTGACAGACCGTACACCATTTAGTGGGGGGAGCGGCATCCTCCAGAGGGAATTGCTGAGGCCAGAAACTGTTTTGAAGGCTGGAATTGCTACATTGCTGGCAGCATTTCTTATTGGTCTGTATCTTTGTTACGAGACAGACTGGAGGCTGATCTTCTTCATCCTTACGGGAGCTTTTGCTTCTGTCTGCTATACCAGCTACCTGGCCAGATGGCTGCTAGGCGAACTCTTTGCTGGTCTAAGTTTAGGAACGCTGGTAGTGCTTGGCACATATTTTGTAGTTGCTCAGACCCTATCTTTATCCATAATCGTTGTATCTATCCCTCCAGGGATACTTACCGCCCTCCTCTTGCTTCTAAATGAATTTCCGGACGTGGAGGCTGACCGTGCGGGGGGAAGAAAGCATCTCGTAATCAAATACGGGAAGAAAAAGGCAGCTTACATATACTCGATTGGCCTTGTATTAACATATGCACTCATTGTTATAGGGGTGGTACTCGGGGGAGCTCCAGCCACCATTCTTGTCTCCCTGCTAACCATTCCTTTGGCTGCTAGATGCGGGTACGTTGCAGTAAAGCACGGTGATAACAGAGAGAAATTAATACCCGCACTGGGCATGAATGTGGGCGTAGTAATAGGAACGGACTTACTACTTAGTGTCGGGTATTTTTTGTGATGCGTATTGGTGTATATATGAAGTATTGATTTTTGGATTGTAACACCTTAGCTCTTTAGAAGTACTATATAACCTGTATCTCTTCTAACACTTCAGCCTTCTGAAAGGAATGGGGCCGCATCAAAAGACAAGCCGGATACCGAATTCACGATGCACGATACAGGACGCAAGATACAAGATTACAGTATATCAGGCAAAAGTCGTTGTAATTACGGGCTATGTGGAAAATCCGATATAGACAAACAGCCATAACCTTTGTGAATCGACGATATCCGTAGGGTCTTACACCCCACCGGAATTTCGGTGGCATATAAAATGCGACCCTATATCTGGTTTTGCTTATAAGAAGGTTGGGGGATAACTGTATTTACGTGGAATGTGTTCCCACCCAGTGTACATGATCTATCCTGCGTCGTAACTTCGGCTTGAGTCTGACGGAACCGGTTTGTTTCAAAATGCGAAAATATTACCATCTTTTGTATATTGCCTCATACGTAAGTACACAATGTCGTTCACGGACCTTGTCCCTACATATAGTGGCCCGTTTTTAGCAAAGTCAGACTTTTTACGAAACCATCATATTCATATATTGATATAGTGTAAAATCGAGTAAGTCACGTAGCAGGGTTAATGTATCTTAGGAGTCGTTTTATCGCCTCCATTCTTTCTCTATCTCCTATCTTTGCATCCTCCACGGCCTTCCTCAGGATAGAAATGGAGCGGTCATACGAACTCTTGTCTACCGGATATGGATGTCCGTCCTTCCCGCCATGGGCAAAGCTGAAGCGGGCGGGATCTTGAAAGCTTGCCTCGCTCCCGTATACAATTTCAGAAAGGAGGGCCAACGCGCGGATGGTCTTTGGGCCAACCCCTTTAAGCCCGACAAGTTTTTCAAAGTCCTGAGGCTGCGCCTCATATGTCTTTAAAAAAGTCTTATAGAGGCGGTCTGGATTGATGCCCTGAGACAGAATATGATGGCGTGCCGGTAGCTTCAATCTTTTTATCCTATTCAATTCTTTAATCAAGGTATCTGGCTTTTCACAAGAAAACAGCGCGCTTCCCTGCCTGGCCTGCTCACTTTCTCGTGCCACCATGTTTAAGACCTGCTTTTCTATCCGCATGGTACAGATGGCATGATGAGGTTCATTGGTGAAGCTTGTAACCTCCTGGCCAAGCCAGTGGTATCTTCTGGCGTACCGACTCGTTTCGTTCATTCCTTGCTGAACCACACACCACGATCCTTCGGCAGTGAAAAAGAAGGTGTGATGGTATAGTCGATAACCGTCCTGTAGTGCGACATTATCCACTTTTGCAGACATGCGGCTGACTTGTATTAAGTGATGTGGATCTGTGTTGATCACCTTGCCGTAACTCAGAATGTGATCGGGCGTTTTTAGGGCCGCTCTTCCTTTCCCGCCAGCGATAAAGAATCCTAATTCGGTTTCCAGACCCTTTATCCCTTCCTTCATGGCTCCGCAGAGAGTAGTTGTGAGACCACTGCTGTGCCAATCAAAACCGAGGGCTGCACCAAACGCTTGAAACCAATAGGGGTCTGAAACCTTGTCTACGAGTGTCGGAGCTCCGAATTCGTGTATAATGGTAACTATAATCTCCCTAGCCAGCCTTTTCATGCGCTGAAAAAGCCACAGCGGGACTTTACCTCTGTGGAGAGGGGTATCAGCGATACCGGTTTTTTTCATCAAGGACTGACCATTCGTATATTTTTTCCTTTTTTGAAATTTTATCTCTTTTCCGGAATGATGTCAATGAGTATCGCAAACAACGGAACACCTGAGGTTTTTGAAAAAACTGAGCCGTTTTCCATGCTTTGAAGCCACTGAAAGAACAAAGGTGGGAGGCATCGGGGTGAAAAGAAAGGGTTCACCTGCCGGTGGACGGTTCGCAATGATGTTTGCTGTGGTGTTTAGTTTCTTGTTGTTGCCGATTCCTCACCTGTTGGTACCTCTCAAGATCTGTTTTTGTCTTCCCGCTTGAAAAGATCCCCCGTGCCAGTCAGAAATCTCGAAAGCTCAGCCGTCACAGACTCTTAAGGTCCGTTACTACAACTGGATATATCCACAATCCGTACGGCCAGAAATCCATTGAATACTTACTCCTTGTGTGTTATTAATGATACAAGAGGTGATTTAATAGTCGAAGCCGACTACGAGGTTGTCTTTCCTTTTGGTCGTAATGAAAAAGTAGACATTTTGAACCTATATACAATTAGCCGATTCTCAATAGGTGGGATAAAATGGGTTTAATAGTACAAAAATACGGCGGAACATCCGTGGCCAATATTGAGAGAATTCGCAATGTTGCTCAGAGGATTATCAAGTACTACCAGGCAGGAAACGATATGGTAGTAGTTGTTTCAGCTATGGCGGGGGTTACTGATCACCTAATCCGAATGGCCAACCAAATAACAGAAAACCCCAATCCGCGGGAGTTGGACGTGCTCATGGCCACGGGTGAGCAGACTACTGTAGCGCTTCTTGCGATTATGCTGGAAGATATGGGGTATCCATCTGTCTCCCTGCTGGGTTATCAAGCAGAGATCATAACCAATCCTGCGTACGGACGGGCAAGGATAATAGAGATACATGCTGAACGTATCAGGGAATTGCTCAGGCAGAGGAAGATCGTGACGGTGGCTGGTTTTCAGGGATGTGATGAAAAAGGGAATATTACTACTCTGGGAAGGGGTGGTTCTGATACGTCTGCTGTTGCCTTAGCTGCTGCACTGGATGCTGATGTATGTGAAATCTATACTGATGTAGACGGTATCTACACCACCGACCCTAATATCTGCAAAAAGGCCAGAAAGTTGAAGAAGATATCTTATGAGGAAATGCTTGAGGCAGCAAGTTTGGGGGCCAAAGTGCTGCAGATTCGGGCAGTGGAATTTGCCAAGAAATACAATGTTCCTATACATGTCAGATCGTCTTTTAGCGAGGAGGAGGGGTCTATGGTTGTAAGAGAGGATAAGGATATGGAACGATTTGTTGTTACAGCAGTTACGTACGATAAGAATGAAGCGCGCATAACCCTGACCAGGGTTCCGGATCGACCGGGTATTGCTTCAAAGATCTTCACCCCGATTGCTGAAGAAGGCATCCTTGTGGATATGATCATTCAAAATACTCGTCAAGGTGGCCTCACAGACCTCACATTTACTGTTCCAAAGACAGATTTTAAAAGGGCTATGGCGATCGAAGAAGAGGTAGCGCGTGCAATTGGTGCGGAGAATGTGATGGGGGATGAACATATCGCTAAAGTTTCCGTAATCGGTGTGGGAATGCGGAGCCATACAGGTGTGGCGGTTACGATGTTTTCTGCGCTGGCTAGGGAAAACATAAATATCATGATGATAAGTACATCAGAGATCAAGATATCGTGTGTCATCGAAGAAAAATATACCGAACTAGCCGTTCATGTCCTTCACGATGCATTTGGTCTGGAGCGTATTAGTCGCTAACCTATTGGTGACCGTTCCTGGGGTTAAAAGCTTCACCCCGTGAACAGTTACGAAGAACCGGATCTGTTAGGTGAAAGGCTTTAACAAAGATCAGCAAGTCGTCGTAATTGTATTAGGAATAGTTCTCCTACTTGTCTTCTTGTTCAGGACGTACCACCCTACACTCTGGCCTATTCGATCAGAAAGGTCACTTCATCAATCCGAATCGTTTAAAGGAATAGTTGTCGAAGTTACAGGCAAGGTAAAAAACCCTGGAATCTATATATTTGAAAAGGCTCCAGTAGTCGATGATGCCGTCCATGCAGCTGGCGGATTGCTCCATGGGTTCTATCTTGATTCTGATCTACCTGCCCGGGTACTAAAGAATGGAACGCACCTGTTAGTGACACATCGTGGGCACTCTAAATGTGTTTTGAAAATCTTAGATATCACTCCTCGAAAGAGATTGATTTTGGGGCTTCGTTTAGATGTAAATCGTCTATCGGCAGATGATCTGGCCCTTGTGCCAGGAATAAGTTCGGGACTAGCCCGACGGATTGTGGCCTATCGGGAAGAATACGGTCCTTTTAAGAGTTGGGAAGACCTCTTGCCGGTAAAAGGGATAGGACGCAAAAACCTGGAGCGTCTTAAACAGTATTTGAGCTTAGACTGATACTGGTGGCACTCTAGGAGTCTGATTTGCCTCACCTTTCAAGAAGGGTTGTTTCGGAAAAAGTCTAATTTTACTCTCTCGGTGAGGAATTTTGGGATTCAGAAATCCCCTGGCTAAATTTCAAAAACTCGGGCTAAGGCCTTCAAACAGTTTGAAATTTTTAGTGTCAAGCTCATTCTGAATCTTCTTCCAAAGTTGCTAGATGTGGTTCGCAAAACGGCTTTTTTCGAAACCATCAAGAATATCCCATCGGTTTATGCCACATGTGAAGATAACGACTCTCTACAGCCTTGACACTCAGCCATGTTTCTCATATAGTTTGGTGTCCATCCACAGATAACCCGTAAGAGGACAGGCAAAGAATCTTGATGCTCTCGTAAAAAGTTCGTTTTGTTCACCAGGTGAGCATTTTGAGCGCATCTGAAACATTCGGCAAAAATTCTAGAACTTCGGGCTAAGGCCCTCAAAGTTGGAATTTTTTGACCCTGAATGTTTCAAATGCTTTCCTCCCAAAATGTTCAAAATCGTTCACAGAAGACTTTTTAGGAGGGCATTAATCTTGAAAAAAAATTCAAAGGACGAGCAGACATTTATGCGGATAGATCATGAATACTGGACACTTACATCCTGGGCGAAAGGCTGGGCAAATGTGATTCTAAATCCGATCTCTCGTGTATTGAAACGCGTGGGGGTACAGCCGAACCTTCTTTCCATGTTCGGGCTTTTTTTCGCCCTTGCGGCAGGTGCTGCAGTAGCCAGGGGCTATATTTTTCAAGGTGGGTGGTTGTTCCTCCTGTCCGGTCCGTTTGACGCCTTGGATGGTGCTTTGGCCCGAACAGCAGGTCGCGAATCACAATTTGGTGCTTTTCTTGATTCATTTATTGATCGTTATTCAGAAGCAGCTGTTCTGTTTGGTATTCTATGTTGGTCCACCTTTAATGGACACCACATTTTGATTCTGTTGACGTTCCTCACCCTGGTCGGTTCTTTGATGGTAAGTTATGCACGTGCTCGAGCTGAGGGGTTGGGTCTCCCTTGTGAAGTTGGTCTGTTTACTCGCCTGGAACGGTTTATCGTATTGACCATAGTCCTTCTTACCGAGCAGCTCCTTGTTGGTCTCATAATTCTTTCCTTCCTAACAAATTTTACCGCATTCCAGCGGATGTTCCACGTGTATCGGCAGTCGTTTCGTCAGTAATGGTAGGGTATGCTCCCGCAGAAAAGGTAGACCAATACTTTGACGAATGTTTTCGAGCTTAGGATAATCGTTATCAAGGATCAGTAACCATTTACAGAGTGAAAAGAAAGACTTCACTCGCTGAACGGTTGTGGCGATCATCAAACCGTTTTTTGATAAGCTAACAGGGATCTGTTCAATAGCTAAGCAGACTATAAGAGAATCTTTGGATGAAGTACTAGGCGACGGTCTCGTAAAAGGTCTATTCTTACGAAACCATCTCTAAGTGAGGTGTTATAAGAAGACAAACCTTCGAACCGGCTCAAACGATAATACTGACCTGTTGAGTATTCTTCACTATCTTGGTTCCTACTGATGTCGAGCAATAAGCACAGAGGTACTCATATTCGTCCCCTTCAGGGAGGACCAAGAGGAGACGTTTACGGACACGAACAGCTTTCTTGCATTTGGGACAGTATAGTTCAGTAGCATCAAATTCCTTGAATAATTCGTGCTGGGCATTTGATGCGTTCTCCATATTGCCTCTTATGAAAATCCCTTCCCGTACCATTTTCTTGATCCAAAAGTCTTATGCTGATTATTCTATCATTTTCACGCTGGGGTATGGGGCACAGACCGTGCCAGAACTTTTTGAATATAGGTTTGGCCTGGCTGTGCGTGACTTCCTTGTTTGTAATCCCTAAATCGAATGCGGCATATGAGAAGACGTTTTAACATCGCTTCGTGAGGGCTTGCGTAACATCACTTAAAAATAGTGAGGGTTCGAGATTGAAAAGAGCGTCTCGAGGTATTAAACAGCTCGCAATTTTGATAAGTTGTATAACCAGGATGTTTAGTTATTCAAGCTTAGCACCCCTAAGCAAAAGGGGGAGGTATACACGAACCCTGGGCTTATCGATCAAATCGAAGGTGTAGAATGGATTCCCTTGGTGGCCTCAAAAAGAGTCGGGTTGTGCTCTCTCCCTGAGCCGTCTTGGGGTTCAAGATTTGGACGGCTAAATTTCAAAAACTCGAGCTTCGTTCTCAAACGGTTTGGAATTTTTAACGCCATGCGAATCTTGAACCTTTTTCCAAAATTGCTCGAAGTCGTTCGCGAAACGGCCCTTTTTAAGGCCGCCAAGGCCTCAAAGGAGTCACATTTTTTTTCCACAAAAGCATTTATGGAAAAACGGCTCGCTGTATATTTGGGGTCCGAAAGTTATTTAATTATAATAATCTTCCCAAATTTTGTCAAGTAATTCAAAACTTCACGTTTCTATTGACAAGATGACTAAAAGAATATTATGTTTACCACGGACTTAACTAATAGGAAAGGATAACCATTCGCAGTAAGACTTTCTTCTCTTTGACCTCTTCAAGACATAACACTTGACACGTTGACAAACTGTGGGGCGATTAGCTCAGGGGACAGAGCACAAGCCTCCGGAGCTTGGTGTCGCGGGTTCGATTCCCGCATCGCCCTCCACACAACATACCATTTACTCTTAGACCAGTTACAACGAATCCAACCTTGGTGTTCAATTGGCTAGTCGCAAGTGTTCCCCATGCATGGTACTCACCTCGATATGTTTTCCATCGGTGGTCACGGTGATAGCTCCCATCAGGTCTGTTCGAAATATCCTACAGCCCCGTACTCGATAACGTCTCAGTACCTCTTTATGAGGAAATCCGAAGATGTTGTTCCATCCTGCTGAGATTATTGCCAGCCTGGGACTGACACAATCTATAAAATCCGGAGTACTACTTCCCCGACTCCCGTGATGCGGAACAAGTAAGATCGTGCTTTTTAGCCCTTTCCCGAGCCGGCGTATAAGTCTTGCTTCAGCACCGGCCTCTATATCTCCTGTGATTAGAATCGATACTTTTTTGAATTCTACCTTAAACACAAGCGAACCATTATTGATATTCTGCCAGGTACCATCATTTTTCTTTGTTTTAGAATGAACAGGTGGGCTAAGGAGTCGAAAACGGACTCCGCTTATCTTTCGCTCTTTTAATAAGAGGTCTTCAGGATAAAGAGCAGGGATCGATTTTCGGGAGATGATCTCGATCAGATCGTGATACGGTTCTGTATCCACAGGCCTTCCGTTGGTCCAGAATTCCCCCACCCTAAAGTGGCGAGCGATAAAAACAAGACCGTTCAGGTGATCACTTTGGGGATGGGAAAGGACCAAGAAATCGATGCTCGCGATCTTCTTTTTCCACAAGAATGGTGCCACAACCCTAGCTCCTACATCAAAACTGTTATCAAAAAATCCTCCCCCGTCTATTAACATACAGCGACCATATGGTAGTTCAATCAAGGTTGAACTCCCCTGGCCTACATCTATCATGGTAAGTTTTAGATTATGTTGCCCAAACCTCATGTACGCCCAGTATGTTATATCCCCAAGAAGGATGAGTAAGAATAGGACCAGACATCGCTTTGCTGGTACGTTCTTCTTCATGTTTAGGACGCTCCAGCACAGACCGTAATATATGAAAATCTCCAAGATGCTTGGAGTCACAGTCTTGGTAGCTGCAAGAGACCAGTTAGCAAGAGAAAAGGCCAGGGAGAGGCATTCCTTCAAGACAGTGGCGCTTCCCTTCATAATCCATAGCGAGATCAAACCATTCGCTGGATAAATGATGACAGCAACAAGTCCTAAGGGAATCACAAGAAATCCTATCAAAGGCACAAACAGGGAGTTGGATATGACGCCTATCAGGGACAGCTGATTGAAATAATAGAGTATCAAGGGAAGCGTCCCCAGGATTGCAAAGATCGAGACCAGGAAAGATATACACACATATTTCAAAGTATGAGAATGTTCGCCCTTCCGTTGTATCATTGGCAAAATATATTCCATAGAATAAAAGATAGAGAATACCGCACAGAAAGAGAGCTGGAATGAAATTTCAAAGAGTGCAGCAGGGTTTAACATGAGAATAATTAATGCGGCAGCAGCAAGACTGTTCATGGCCTCCTGTTCACGCTCCACAAGGATGGCCAGCAGAAAGATCAGAACCATGATTACTGATCTTTGTGTTGCAGGGGACATACCGGCCAGACAAGCATAAAAAACCACAGGAAAGACCGTAAAGAGTGCTGCGCCCTTGATGGCATACCCACCAACGAGGACCCGTTCACTACCTGCCATAAGATATCGAAAGAGAAAGAAGGATAAAGTTGCAATAATACCCAAATGAAGCCCCGAAATGGCTAATATATGCGACAACCCGATCCTACTGAATGCTTCCCTAACATCGCGGCTGATACCGCTCCTGTCCCCGATGATCAGGGCCTTCATGATACCTGCTTCGTTTCCATCGGTAGCCTTCTCGATAAGCCCTGAAATCGTGTCTCTGTTCCGTTCTATCAGTTTCATAAATGAGTTTTCGGGCGACTCTCCAACCCTAACTATAAGTCTTTTGTCTGAAAGGAAACCAATGGCATGAATGTGACGGAAGGCCATATAACGGCGATAATCGAATCCACCAGTGTTGTTAAAGTTGTGGATCTCCCTGAGCTTCAAGAGGGCAGCTATACGATCTCCGTAAGCAAGATCTTTCACTCTGCCTCTGACCGTAATCCGTATATTTCCTGTGACCCGAAAGAATATCCCCTTTCGGGCAAGCGTGTCCACGCTCACAGTGAAACGGGTTCTATCCTGAAATACCTCAGGACGTCTGTTAACAGCCCCTGTGATGTGCCAGGGATGTCCGTCTATGAATCGGGATACGTGATTGATTGGCTTCTTAGGGTTTAACCATGGTTGAATCGATAAATAGCCTAATGTAGCAAATAAGAGGAGGGGCAAAAAATGTAGAACCAGACCCTTGTATTTCAGGAAAACGCAGAAAAGGATCTGGAGGCAGGCAACAAAGAAGATGTATTTGATGTTAAAGAAGCGAATATAAAGAGAGAGAATAATGCCGCAGATCAAGGAGAGCAGGATTGGGACCAAAGGTCTTACATAAACCTCTGAATAACTACCGCGATGCATGCCTTTTTGGCCCATCTGTCTCGGCCCTTTAGCATACCAGAGCGAGAAAGTGACCGTAACTGTTCACGGGGTGAAGCTTTTCTAACGGGGCTCACTCTGGTGGCTGCGGTTTCCCCCACTGCTAAGCGACTGGAAAAACAAATGTTTCCGCCAAGTCGTTTCAAAAGAACTTCACCCCGCGAACAGTTAGGGTATCTTCTATATCGCTATACCACATACAAAGTGCAAGCACTTGAATTGATATGAAAATCATATGGCCAAAAGGCTATTCGCGGATTCGGCAGATGCGAGCCCCCAGGTTGGAGAGCTTCTCTTCTATATTCTCGTAACCGCGATCGATGTGATACACGCGTGAGACCTCCGTAACACCCTCTGCTACTAGACCTGCAAGTATCAGTGAGGCACTGGCTCTCAGGTCAGTAGCCATTACAGGCGCCCCCGAAAGGCGGCTACCTCCCCTAATTACTGCTGTGTTTCCCGAAACAATGATATCTGCTCCCATGCGTTGCAGTTCACTGACATGAATAAAACGGTTTTCAAAGATAGTTTCAGTAATCACGCTCAGTCCGCTGGCCCGACACATAAGAACCATAAATTGGGCCTGCATATCGGTCGGAAACCCGGGGTAGGGTAGGGTCTCTACATCCACACTCATTATCTCTTCAGGTCCTACTACATGGAGCCCATTCCCGTTTGTCTTTTCCACAATAATACGTGCTTGTCTCAATTTATAAATCAATGCTTCCAGGTGATCTGGCTCACAGTTCCTTATCTTTACATCGCCGCTTGTCAGGCCAGCTGCTACCATGAACGTACCTGCCTCAATTCGATCCGGAACGATAGTAAACGTGGTCGGCCTGAGGGACTTGACCCCTTTTATTCTAATCACGGATGTGCCAGCGCCTCGAATACTGGCTCCCATCCTGTTCAAAACGTTAGCCAGGGCTACAACCTCTGGTTCCCTCGCTGCATTTCTCAATATGGTCACTCCATCAGCCAACACGGCTGCCATCATCAGGTTTTCGGTGCCGGTTACCGTGACAACATCAAAATAGATTTCATTCCCTTTTAGCCGATGTGCCTCTGCTTCAATATATCCATGATTGATAACGATATCTGCGCCGAGTTGTTGCAAACCCTTTATATGGAGATTGACAGGACGGGCGCCAATGGCACACCCTCCGGGTAGAGAAACCCTTGCCTTTCTTAAACGGGATATCAGGGGTCCTAAGACAAGAATGGATGCCCTCATGGTTCTGACCAGATCGTAAGGGGCGTCATAATTTTTCAGGCCACTGGCATCTACTTTTACAATGTCACCTTCTCTTTCGACCTTTGCACCGAGGTGAATGAGAAGTTTAATGATGGTTGAGATATCTCGAAGCCTCGGAACGTTACAGTAGGTGTTCCACCCCTCGGTCAGAAGAGAAGAAACCAGTATGGGGAGGGCAGCATTTTTGGCTCCACTAATGGAAACCTCACCTTTCAGCGGGTATCCACCTTCAATACATATCCTGTCCATTTAGTTATAAGCTTCTTCAATCTTAACTGAATGCTAACAATGCAGGGACAACGTATTTCGCATCCACCATTTTTAAAACATAGTAAAAAAGTATTGCAAAGTCAATACAAATATGTTAACCAGAATGGTCAATATTTTCCATTATTTTTTGTCCACGACGGATTTCAGATGCCAAATGACGGAGGAGATCTTATGTCAACAAACACCCAGCCCACACAAAAAACCTTTAATCGTAGGGAATTCATCAAGTTGTCCTCTCTCCTGGGTTTAGGAGTTACAGCGGGTGCTTTGATTCCACGTGCGGAAAGTGTCGCCTTCAATAGAAGGCTTCAAAAGGTAAGTTTGACAAGGTTAGGAATGGGGACATTTATCACTATTACTGTCATGGACCCATCAAGGGTTAAGGCCGAAGAGGCAATAGAAAGGGCATTTGACGAAATAGATCATGTCGCCTCCCTTATGGATCGGTACAGGACAGATTCTCCTGTTGCTATACTGAATCAGGAAGGCCGGATCAACCACGTTCCACCCCATGTTTCATATGTAGTCTCACGCTCTTTGTATTACTACAAAAAGACTAAAGGAGCCTTTGATATTACGGTAAAACCCCTCATAGATCTGTACAATCGTTATATTGAGGATTACCGATCGTTACCCGGGCAAAAGGAAGTGGATAGGGCCCTAAAACTTGTAGACGGTAGTGCCATTTCTTTAGACAACGGCGCGATACACTTCAAGAAGGAGGGAATGGGTATTACTTTAGATGGAATTGCCAAAGGATACGTTGTCGATCGTGCTATACGAATAATTCAGCAGAACGGCATCCAGCATGCCTTGGTTGATGCAGGAGGTGACATCCGTGCTACTGGAGGTAAGGAAGGGAGTACACCATGGAAGATAGGGATACGCGATCCGTGGGAGACCAAATCCTGCCTGGAGACAGTTAGTGTTATCAACGGTTCTGTTGCCACGTCAGGTAATTACGAGATATTTTTTGATAATGAGAAGCTGTATCATCATATCATGAACCCACGTACAGGAGTCTCTCCACGAAGGAGCGTCAGTGTATCGATTATTGCCCCCCGGGCATTGGATGCAGATGCCATATCTACTGCTGTTTTCGTGCTGGAGCCGGAGGAGGGTATGCGTTTCGTGAGTTCATTGCCAGATACAGAATGTCTCATCATAGACCGGAACAAGAAGAAGACCTTTTCTAAAGCTTGGCCTTCTGCCCAGTGGTTGAATGAAAAAAGTAACACTCTAGCCTCTTGAAACAAACCCGGACTCATCAAAAGACAACCCGAATACCGAATATGCGATCCAGGATACAGGATGCAAGGTTACAGTATGCGGCAAAACTCGTTATAACCATGGCCACGTGCAAAACCCGATACGGAGCAAACAGCCATAACTTCTATGATTTGATAATATTTGCAGGTTGCGTTTTACACCACCTCAAATTCGGTGGCACACAAAATACCACCCTACGTTTGGTTTTGCTTACAAAAGGTTGCGTGGATAACTTATATTTTATATTCCGTCTTGTACTCATACCAGCTTTATGTAACGGAAGGGCGGGCATGGGGATGCTTCTTAGGTACGACAGGAGTTCATCTACATGATTTTAAAAGTAAAATATACAATTATCCTGATACTTTTGGCAGGTCTTCTATTATGTTTTACGCGTTATAGTTGCCAGAAAAGCGAGAACAACCCCGTACTTGCCGAGGTAAATGGGGAAAGGATATACCTCTCCGACTATAACGAATTCAGAGAGATCCTCCCTGAAAGACATAGAGCGGTTTTGGATCAGGACCCCAAACAACTTCTGAACAGATTGATTATTCACAGGCTTGTAATCCATGAGGCAAGGAGGAGGGGAATCCTATCCAAGAACCAGTTGGTGAGCCTGAAACAGCCTGACACTGCCAGGGTGGCTAACCAGCTTACAAGATTGGAGTTGGGAGAGGACTTTCAGAATATCAGCGAACAAGAAGTGGATTGGTTTTACAGACGACACAAAAAAGAGTTTGGAGGAAAGAAATTATCTGAGGTGGAAGGGGTCATAAGGAGGGTGCTCCTTGTCCGAAAGTATGTCACTGTCCTGAATAGACTGGTCCAAGAACTCTATCAGAAGGCCAGTATAAATATCTTTGAAGAAAACCTGCCCACGGGGGGCTCCAGTCTACTTGTCACCTCAAGCAAGAAGGAATTCCTTGAGGCCATATCGAGCGGACGTCCTACCATAGCAAATTTCGGTTCTCATTATTGTCCGCCCTGCGTTAGACTACAGCCTGTACTGAAGAGTTTGAGAAATAAGTGTGAGGGCAGGATAAACATAATCACGATCGAGGTGGACAAAGAGAAAGATCTGGCCACGCAATACGGGATTCGCCTTATCCCAACACTCATTTTTTTCAATGCCAAGGGCCACGAAATATATCGCAGCGTAGGATTTGTTAAACAGAAAGCTATTGAAGAAAAGATAAAGGAGTTGAATATGTGCTCCGATCCTTTATCCTCCTAGCTACCTTAGTTGCGTGAGGCAGATGGTTTCGTAAAAAGTCGTAACACCTTAGCTCCTTGAAGAAAGTTGTAACCGGTTAGTCTTCCGGACGGCTTTGAAGAATTTTGGGGTTCAGAATTGCTCAATGTTGATAGCAAAAAGGACTTTTTACGAAACCATTAATAATAGAAGGTTGCCGTCTGTCTGGGTATGGGGTACTCTAAAGGACGGTCCTAATCTCTTCTGCTATACGCATTGCAGCCTCTTTTGGGTCAGGGGCAGTTCTAATCGGACGTCCCACCACAATATAATCTGCTCCATTCTGAACAGCCTGGGCCGGTGTCGTGATTCGTCTTTGATCATCTCCCGAAATCACGCTCCAGGTAGGTCTGATGCCGGGCACAACAGCAATGAAATCCTTCCCGAACCTCTGTTTTATACCGGCCACTTCGAGTCCTGAACAGATCACGCCTGCACATCCCGCCTTACGGGCCAGACTGGCGCGGTGCAACACGAGGCGAGAGATATCGGATACAGATTCTCCCGAAAACCGGAGATCTCGGAGACTCTCTTTATCAGAGCTGGTAAGAACGGTAACTCCAAGCACCTTGGTCTTCTCCCCGCCCCCGGATACCGCGGATCTTAAGATCCTTTCTCCCCCATATGTATGGACTGTAACAAAGGTCACATTTAAACGGGCTGCTGCTTCAACCCCCTTTTTGACTGTGTCTGGAATATCGTGAAGCTTTAGATCCAAAAAAACACCGGCCGAAGATGAATCCTTTATATATTGCACTACTTTTGGGCCAGTACTAATGAAGAGTTGCAGGCCGACCTTAAAAAGCCCCACCTCATCTTGAAGTATACGTACGAGATTCATGGCCTCATTTAGGGTCGGAACATCAAGCGGAAAAACAATATAATCCTTGGGGTCTTTCATGCCTGTGGAGTTACCCTCATGACCTCTTGATAAGTGGTGATCCCTTTAAACATTTTGTCAATTGCATTCATGCGGAGCGTGACCATGCCCGACTCAAGGGCCTTATTCCTTATGCTCAATATGTCTGCTTCCTCACTGATCACCTGTTTCAAGCCATCATCTAGAGGCATAACCTCAAACACCCCCGTACGGCCAAGGTATCCGGTTCCTCGACACTGTACACACCCTCTTCCCTGCTTGAGCTGAATCGATCCGGGCTTGTCGCGTGCTACCCCGAGGGGTAGCAGCACTTCCCTCTCCACCTCTATTGTCTGAAGACAGTAAGGACAGATTCTACGTAAAAGACGCTGGGCCACTACTCCGATTAAAGATTCTGTTATCAGAAAGGGTTTGACGCCAAGATTGATCAGGCGCGTTATTGTGGAGGGGGCATTATTGGTATGCAGGGTACTTAAGACTAAATGGCCGGTCAGAGCGGCTTGGATGGCATTCTCTGCGGTCTCTTCATCTCGAATCTCACCAACCATGATAATGTCTGGGTCCTGTCTCAGTATATTCCGCAAAATGGTGGCAAAAGTAATTCCGATTACTGGCTGTACGGCAATCTGATTGAAATCTTCATGTATCATTTCAACAGGGTCTTCAATACTTATGAGGTTTTTCTCCGGACTGGACAGGAAATTGAGTGAAGAGTAAAGAGTGGTCGATTTTCCGCTCCCTGTTGGACCCGTTACCAGAATGATCCCGTTTGGTTCTCTTAAGAACCGATGGTATACGACCAGGTCTCTCGAGGAAAAACCGAGGTCTTCTAGGTCCTGAAACAGGATTCGGGGATCGAGTATTCGCAAGACAGCCTTCTCCCCAAAGGCCACTGGGATGGTAGAGACTCGTATCTCTGCTTCCCGATCCTGGTGAGAAATCTTAATTCGGCCGTCCTGTGGCCGTCTCTTTTCAGAGATATCGAGATGGGCAAGCGCCTTTATTCGTGAAATGATGGCTGCATGAACAGCTTTCGGCAGTCTGTAGATGGTATGGAGTATTCCGTCTATGCGTAAACGAATTAACGTCACCCCCCGTTTAGGTTCGATATGGACGTCGCTGGCTTTCTGCTCAAACGCATAATGAAACAGATAGTCAAGGGCATTCTTTATATGGCTATCCGTGGATTGAATCTCCTTGATAGATTGTAACCGGGTATAATGCTCCAGGTTGCCCAGATCCATTGATGGTGGTGCCAGTTGGGTCTCCGCAGCCAGGATAGAGCTCTTAAAGCCAAAGAATTCGTTTATGATCTTCAGGATATCGCTCTTTGTCCCCATGGCAGGTACAACCTCCATGGTCGTGACTCGTCGGATATCATTTATCACCTCTGCATCGGAGGGGTTGTACATGACTACTTCGAGTCTTCCCTCCGCAATCCCTACGGGTACCACAAGATGTTTAAGAGCAAACAGGCGTGGTATCGTCTTTGTTACTACATCAAGGTCGAGTTCTAATGGGTCGATCTTCTTAAATGGGAACCCGAGATATCTGGCCAGCGCCTTTATGATGACTTCTTCTGTGAGGACCGAATCTTTCTTTCCTGGTACACTCAATTTCAGAGAAACAATAACATCAACAGGCGATACCCCGTGTACAATATTGTCGGAGGCCACTGAAGGAATCTTCAGCGAGTTCACGGCGCTCAGCTTCTTGAATTGCTTGTCCGCTGTTTCAAGGATATATTTTTTCTGAGATTCGGAGATAAGGCTTGACCTTAACAGGATATCGGTTATCTTTTTTATGGATAATTGAGGCATTGTGTTTTACTAAGTTGTAAGACTTGATGGCTTCGTAAAAAGTCTATTTTGTTCACTTTTACCAAAACGCTCAAAATCGTTCACAAAGCGCTTTTTACGAAACCATCACACTTTAGCTATTTAGAGAATTAAGGTCCCTGAGATTGTTCCCTTTACCCGGTTAGAAAAGCCCCGTGCGGAAGCACGGGGGCAAGATCGGTATATACCTCTTTTTTCACAGGGGGTTTACATGAGAAAATGGCTGCCCTCGATATGAGTCACGAACAGGTATGTGTAGAATACGTCTTTTCAGGAGAGCTAAAGTGTTATACTCAATTCATGACCTGTGATCTCCGATAACCTTAAACCTGAGCCACCTGGCGCCGTTGAAGATGTTGATTTAGAAAAAACTACCCTTTTTGTGACCGTTCACAGGATGAAGCTTTTCCTGGAACGACTTGGTTGAAAAACAAAGGTCGGAGATATCGGAGTGTAGACCCCGTTAGAAAATCAAACTCCCCCTGTCTTGAACCGCGTGTCTACCCAATTGATATTAGCTGAAGGGGCGTGTTTGAAGATTGACCACGTTTTCTAAACAGGTAGAGAAAGGCTTTACCCCGTGAACAGTTACTCCTTTTTCTATATGCTCTAAACGAAGTCTGCGAGGGTCAGTACCGGGTGTGCACGCACTCCCAATCTTTCAATATTCTCCCTTCCGTTCTCTTCACATCGATCCAGGAGAATAATTGCTGCAATCACCTTCAGCCCATGGTCTCGAGCAATATTTATAGCCTTTATGGTAGACTCTCCGGTCGTTACAACATCATCGGTGATGATGACCTTGTTCCCCTCAAGCACGTTCCCCTCTATCTGTAGCATTAGGCCATGACCCTTGGGCTCTTTTCTGATGGAGAAGGCCTGGATAGGATTTCCCATCATGTACGACACGAACGCAGTTGCTATTGCAATCGGGTCAGCTCCCATGGTAAGGCCGCCGATCCCATCCGGCTTGAGGGCAAGTTCCATAATCTTGTGGTACATCACCGTTCCGATTATGAACTGACCTTCTGGAGAGTACGTAATCTTTTTCAAATTAAAATAGTAGGGACTCATCTTTCCAGAGCTGAGTCTGAATGAGGGTTCTTTGCTCATTTGAAAGGAGTGTTTTCTAATCAGCCGGATTAAATCTTCCCGATACTGTTGTGGTGCTTGAGAAAAAAGGTGTTTTGGATTCGTTTTTTTCATATCGCGGAACAAAGCAAAGTTGTGAACTAATATGTAAAATCGATGGCATACCAATCGGTTTCAAAATCCCATAGGAACAGAAAGAAGACATAATGAAGATAAAAAGGAAGGGTGATCTTACTCAGCTCAGCCTTCATCCTTATCTGATAGTGTTCATCTTTCCGTAGCATCTTTAAAGGAGCGATGACTAGACTATCAATCTCGGCCATCAACTTCTGGGCCTCAGAAAAGGACTTCGTCGTGAAGTTTTTTCCGGGTTCTTCGCTTTTGATAATGTGAAATTCATTTTTCAGGTTATCATATTTTATGGTATGATAAACTCTAGTATCAGCAATCTTTTTATCCGGCCAGAAATTTCGCACTCGGTATAGAGATGCCAGGAAAGTAAAGGTAGTAGGGACGCCGCTGAGTATAGCCTTTTTAAGCTTGTCAGTAAAACACCCCTCAACAGTAAAATATATGATAAGATCATGCTTCGTATTCGATATAATAATGTTGCTCAGGCCGATATCATTGCTGTTTGCATTGGTTGAAAAAAGAAGAAGTAAACACAACAGGACCGTGCATGCCTTTTTTCGAGGAAGATTCATAACATGTTCCTTTTGTCTTTGAAAGAGCAAATATTGTTCTTGTGGAACACCGTTAAGAGTCCAGATTCTTCGCATACGAAAAGGAATATGGCAGATGTATCTGTTTGGCTTTCTGTAGATTATGTAGCACTGTAGCGGGTATGAGGATACTTTTGTTACGCTCTGCTGCTCAAAAGGAATAAATCCGTGACCACCTTTCAGTTGCAAAGGGCCACAGTGTTACAAGCAAGTTCCTATATAGCCGACCAATCGTTAAAAAGCAAGGAATTTCAATAGCGAAAGGCTAATATGATTTGAGTGCCATGGGGGGGGACTGAACAGTCTGCCAGCATTCTTTTAGATCCATAAACTTTTTTAACAGTGCATGATTAAGGGCATGACCAGATTTATGCGCAACCACATGCCCTATAATGGGCATCCCTAGTAGGGACAGGTCTCCAATGCAGTCAAGAATCTTGTGCCTCACAAACTCATTTTGGTAACGGAGTCCCTCTTGATTCATTATTCCATTTTGATCAATTACTACTGCGTTCTCCAAAGACCCTCCGCGGGCGAATCCGTAACGTTTTAAATATGCAACTTCATGGAGGAACCCAAAGGTGCGTGCCCGACTGATCTCCTTTTCAAATATAGAGTCTGTTACGTCAATCGTAAGGGATTGATTTTTTATGACGGGGTGATCAAAATCTATTGTGTATGAGATCTTGTACGTATCAGAAGGTAGTAAAGCTACCTTCTTATCCTCAAATTCCATCGTCAGCGGTTTCTTGACTATAAAAAAGTATCTTCTAGCAGACTGCACTCTAATTCCGCCTTTTTTAAGAAGCTGTGTAAAAGGGCCTGCACTGCCGTCCATAATAGGAACCTCATAGGCGTCCATCTCTACCAGTGCGTTATCTATGCCCAATCCGGCGAGTGCAGCCATCAAGTGTTCTATAGTAGCAACTATTACGCCGTCACTTCCAATAGTAGTGGCAAGACTGGTATCTATCACCTTGTGTATATGTGCGTTGATAACCGGTCGGTGAGGGAGGTCTGTTCGGACAAACCTGATTCCGTGATTTACATGAGCCGGTTTAATAACTAAAGATACTCTCTTTCCTGAATGAAGACCGACTCCTGAACATCGAACCGGTCGAACCAGAGTCTGTTGGTAAAGACGCATCCTGACACCTTTTATCGCTATGGCAAACCCCTTTAGAACTTCGTCCAAATCGGCCCTCCAAAAAAAGCTCATAACGGTCGGCCAAAGTGCTTATGCAAAGGTCTCAACAGGTGTGGCATTTGAGTGAAGGGTTACGATTATCTTTGCTGATCAAGATCGATAGTCAATTAGATAATATTTTTAGAACATTTAGCAATAGTTGCACGACTTGTCAAGAAATTACTGAAACCGTTCATGGTGCAAGACCTTTCTTTCCTCTGTTGGACTTGTAATTGATATAGACTCGATTACCGAAGAAAGAAGCTCTCCCGGTCGTGAACGATTCCGGATCTATGATGATCCTTTTTTAAGTGCTGATCATGGGCCTGATGTTTATCCGGTTAGAAAAGCCCCGTGCGGAAGTACGGGATCAAAATCGATATGTTATGACTTATTTTTACACGCACCCCGTAAGAGACCGAAGGTCCTACGGGGTTCCTGTGAGATTCTAACGTGGTTTATCGTATATTAATACCTCTATACGGGTTGTCCGTCCCCTCTTTGAAGAACAGGAAGCGATTCCCCTTGGCCTGCTTTGTCTTAAAGCGGATACCGTGTTCCTGTAACCCCCTGAAGAGTTGGCGCTGAAAGTCGAACTTTTTCCCTTGGAAGTTCACATCGAGCTGAAAATCTCGTGGTGACTGGTTTCGGACGTTCTTGTCCATAAAGCCGTTCATCTGCTCAATGACATCCACAATGGAGTATATCTCGTCTTCAGAAAAGTTCCGGAACCACAGAACAAACCGGGTACCTGCATGTACCGCCCGTTCAAAGTAAGCGAGTGTATCCCCGATCAGGGCCTTGGCAACAGCCTTTCCCAGAGCATCAGCAGCCTCAACCGCCTGCATGCTGTCATAGTAGTCTCCGCCCGTCCTCATAGTCTTTACATACACGTCACCAGACTTCTGAGCAATCAGGTCTGCCGTAGCAGGGGCCACAGCCCGCAGGGATATCTCCACAATGATGCCTCCAAAGTATCGGCTACGGCCTCCAACCTTCTTGGCAGCATGTACATCGTATACCAATAGGAGGCCCGCTTTGTACTTGAGGGCCAGGGCTGAGAGTTCGTCCATGTCCACGTCGATACGGCCTGCCTGCTCGATCTCGTCATACACATTGTCGATGAACATTCTATCGAGCACCACAAAACCTTTGCGAGCAAAGACTCCGGTAATGGCCTCTTCAGCCGCATGCACCACCCTTGAGTTACGGTGCGCTGAACTCCTGGTCTTAGGTACATACATCGCCATGAATCGAGGATTCCCAATCTGGGTCATCAGTATACCAATCGCTCTTAAGTCATCCTTGATGGATGCAGTTTGGACATTGGCTCGAATAGTTACTGTATACACAGTGCCATCAGGGGTCTCCCCCTGAGACAGTATGTCATACCTTGTAACATACCCGCTGGCTCTGGAATATATCTTATCTTCCAAGACCTGAAAGTTGACCACTTTAGTCCTGGAATCGATAAGTGTCCCTAGCCCTTGCTCAACTGCATTCCTCTGCGCGTCTTGAATCGCCATCTGACGGGCACGGCCGATATTTCCGTCTACGATGGGGGCCTGACCTACGTCAGTTACCATTTCTCCAAATGCAAGCGGTAAAGATAAGAGAAGATATATTGACAAGAAGAGATACATTACGACCCTCCGTTTACTTCTCATGACAGTGCTCCTTGTTAGCTGGTGGTGGTTTCGTAAAGAGTCTAATTTTGCTCTCTCCGTGAGCAACTTTGGGATTCGGGAATTCGCCTGGCTAGATTTCAAAAACTCGGGCTTGCGCCCTCAAA
>DTYH01000073.1 GCA_012961955.1 Desulfobacterales bacterium
AACGAAAATATTTCCGAAGGGCCCCGAGTGAAATTCTAACGGGGTTTACGTCAAATGGGTTCCCGCCCAGTACATCATGTATCCTCCATCCTGTGCCGCAACTTCACCTTGAGTCTGATGCAACTGGCTTGTTTCAAAATGCTAAAATGTTACACACAATTATAACGTATTTACAAATCAAATTGGGCCTTTATCTTATAAACCCTGGTCGCAGGCAGATCCAGGATATCGGTCACGCCTGTATCTTCCTTTATTTTGTTCAAGCATGCTTCGATCTTTTCTCTGGATTCTGATATAAAAGTAAACCAGACATTATAATATGTGTGGGACCGGCGATAGTTATGGGTTACGCCAGGGTATCGGTTCACCACCTCTACGAATTGACCCATCCTTTCATCAGGGACATGAGCGGCGCAGAGAGTACTGGTAAACCCGAGTCGGTCAGGAACAAAACTTCCCCCTATGCGCCTGATAACCCCAATCTTTTTGAGTCGAACAACCCTGCGTATGACCTCATCTTCGTCTATTTCATCTATCTCCAAATCTTTTGCAATCTCCAAAAATGGACGAGACGTGATTGGAAAATCAGACTGTATCCTGTTCAAAATAGCCCTATCAATATTATCCAGAATATCCATCCGACCTTTCATTCAAGGGATCGAATATACACCTTTCGAGTACGCGGGCCGTCAAACTCGCAAAAAAATATTCCCTGCCAGGTCCCCAATCTTAACTCTCCTCCTTCAACTGGTATAAGCTCTGACGGACCGATCAATGTTGCCTTAACATGAGCTGGAGAATTACCTTCCAGATGACGGTAGTTAGCATCCCAAGGAACAACTTGGTTTAAAACCATCAATATGTCAAACTTCACACTCGGATCAGCACTTTCGTTTATAGTGATAGCGGCTGTGGTGTGAGGAACATATAACATGCAAATTCCGTCAGTGATGTTTAAAGACCTTACCGCTTTCCTTACCTCCTGCGTAATATCTATCAGCTCGGTCTTTGAAGCCGTCTTGACCGTAACAACCTTTGTCATCTTCTCGCCTTCATGATCAATGACACAATATTCACGATAGAAGTGGAATATCCTGTCCGTGAGCTGCCACAAAGGGAAAACATCGCATTATTTAGCCCATATTTGATAAAAAAGAGGTTTCACGTCTTAAAAGGTAGCAAAACCTCTTTTTTAGATGTAATTTCCCCTGATCAAGCTGTTCGTTTTATACACAGCCTGTGGGCTTAGGAAGACCTGCCATCTTGCAAGCCCCTTTCCCCGGGCCTGAGGGAAACAGCTCATAGATATATTTCAGCTTGAAACCGGTTACTTTGGAAAGAATCCGCACCATTGGGGCAATCCCGTTCTTCTTATAATAGTCCTGTAAAACATTGATTACCTTCCAATGTTCATCAGTGAGCTCTTCAATCCCTTCTGTGCTCTTTACATACTCTACCCATTCAGGACACCAGTTATCGAAGCTATCTATAAACCCATCCTCGTCAACTGTAAATGTCTTCCCTTTGAATTCAACTGTAGGCATAAAACCTCCTCCTTTCAATTACATTTTTTTACTTATTAGCTTATTCAGCCATGTATTCAAATACAATTCAAACAAAATTTTCTCTATACATAATAAAAAAAACTTTGTCAACATCTAAAAAATTCATGAAGTAACCACTCTTCAGCTGTCCTTTTCGATTATGTATCGATATTACCTAATAATAACTACTTCATCCCGTCCAACCGTTTCCTTAAAATAGACATTAACCATCATATCTCGGCTCGTTTTCACGTATTTTCCCACGTAATTGGCTTCAATGGGGAGCTCACGATGCCCTCTGTCTACCAAGACCGCCAATTCAATCCGGTCAGGGCGCCCAAAATCGATAATAGCATCCATAGCGGCCCTTACTGTACGACCTGTAAAGAGCACATCATCGATCAGAACAACATCCTTGTCCTCCAAAGAAAAAGGCATTTCTGTCTTACGTACAACGGGTTGATACCCTATTCTGGTCCAGTCGTCCCGGTAGAGGTTTATGTCCAAATCTCCTCGTAGGATCTCCTTCCCTTTCCTGGAAAGTATCTTTTTCTGAATCCTATCGGCAAGGTATACCCCTCCGGTCCGTATTCCAATCAACACCAGATTGTCTATATGGTTATGCCTTTCAACAATCTTTTCGCTCATCCTGGTAAGGATAAGATCAATCTCGTCGGCATTAAGGATCACTTCTTCTCTGCTCATACGGTGTGGCTTTCGGGAAAGTCTTTAAATTTGAGATAATCATTACTTGAATGGCTATTGAACAAATCTTTTTTATTATAATAACACATTTTTTCTACATGACAACCGTAAAATCCGAAATGGGGAAATCAATTGTATACTCCTCTGAAATTGTCACTTTCTTGACATGTTAGGATGACTGTTATACATTTTACAAATATTCAGCTTAATCTCTAAATTGGCCGTTACAAATTTTTATATCATTAATAAACCGATGTAATTTCAAGTTGTTGTATTGCTTAGTTCTGCTAACCAGGGTAACCGATCTGGCAGCAACTCTCGAATTAAAAAGATATCAAGATTTGTAACGGCCAATTTAGGCAATCATAAGCGGCATCAGTCGCGAGATCTTAGGTGAAAATTCTATAAAATCCATGCAACGGTTTACATGGAAGAACTTTTCTACAGCGATTTTGGGGAACCCACGATTATTTTGTGGGTTTACAAGGATTCTTTTATATATTTCTTAGACTATTCGAACTAAGGTATGAGTTACAAGGATATTGACATTTCGTCTCTGGAAAAGGGGTTGGGCTACTATTTTAAAGATCGTGGCCTTCTGAGAGAGGCACTCCAGCATAGGTCGTATGTGAACGAATTACCGTATGCCGACCTCAAGGACAACGAAAGGTTGGAGTTTATGGGAGACGCAGTACTAGATGTGGTAATCAGCCATATTCTTATGAATCTCTTTCCGAATATGTGTGAGGGAGACCTTACCAGAATGAGAGCCAACCTGGTCAACGAGAAACAGTTGGCCGAAATAGCTCAAAGCATCGATCTGGGGAAATATATCTTTCTGGGAAAGGGAGAGTCGCAGGCAGAGGGTCACAAGAAAAAATCCATCCTTGCCAATACGTTGGAGGCGGTGATTGCTGCTGTATATTTGGACTCCGGTTTCGAAAGCGTCTTCAGATTCATAGAGAGGCTGTTTTCCCATCGACTTGCAAACTTGCAGCATAGGATGCCTGAAAACGACTTTAAGAGTAGGTTACAGGAACATGTCCAATCCCGGTTCAAAATCGTTCCTAAGTATACGATTGTTCGGGAAATCGGTCCTGACCATGACAAAACATTCGAAGTCGAATTAAAGATAGGCAAAGTTATTAATACAAGGGGTATTGGTAAAAGCAAAAAAGATGCTGAACAGGTAGCCGCCAGACATGCGCTTGAAGCCCTACAAACAAAAAAAGATACGGGATAATCCCAATAAGCCTTTTATTATCCCTTTATTTATCCCTCACCTGGGCTGTGGTCATCGATGTGTCTTTTGTAATCAGCACACTATAACGGGCGTAAATAACCGCACGAGTGCAGTTGACGAACTAAGAAGAAGAATAGCGCAGTTCCTTAGTTACCGTGATCCTAAGCGGAAACCGGTTCAGATCTCCTTTTATGGGGGGAACTTTATGGGTCTCTCACGCGTATTGCAGGAGACGCTTCTGAAAGAGGCCCATCTGTTCATAAGGGAAGGAAGGGTAGACTCGATCCGTCTCTCCACACGACCCGATACCGTTACCGAAGACAAGCTTAATCTCCTAAAGGACTTTAATGTGACCACAGTAGAACTAGGTGTGCAATCCATGAATGATCAAGTGCTAAAGCTTTGCCAGCGGGGCCATACGGCCGCGGATACAGTTCGGGCAGTCACACTTCTAAAAGAGGCAGGGTTTGAGGTGGGGTTGCAGATTATGCCAGGCCTTCCGGACGAAACTGAAAGTGTCAGCCTTGAAACAGGTAGAAGGGTTGCTAAACTTTCACCAGACTTTGTGCGAATATACCCGACGTTGGTTATCAAAAATAGCTTATTAGAAGATTGGTATTATGAGGGTCTGTACAAACCCCTGGAACTGCGTGAGGCAATAGAGATCACCAAAAGACTATATTTGCTTTTTATCTCCCTGGATATCCCTGTTATCCGTATGGGACTTCAACCCACAGATGAGTTGTGGCAGAAAGAAAACGTGATAGCCGGTCCTTTTCATCCAGCTTTTGGACACTTAGTCCACTCAGCAATTTTTCTGGATAAGGCCACACGGTCCATACAAAGGGAAAAAGGATTACCAAGAAGTATCACCTTACTTGTAAATCCAGCCCATATTTCAAGACTGAGAGGGCATAAGAACGAGAATATAAAAAGACTAAAACATACATTTAATTTAGAACAGATTCAGGTCGTTGCTGATCCTAAAGTCCATAAAGGAGACGTTGAAGTGATTATCCCCTAAACCACGGAAGTACGATGATTTGCAAAGGCCGACCTTACATTTAGCAACGGTTTGCTGTTTAAAGATTCCGGCAAATGGTAATACACCTCTATTTGGGTACCTGAAGTCCATGGAAGAGAAACAATTTAAATCAGGATTTATTGCTATTATAGGCGCACCCAATGTGGGAAAATCGACCTTTCTAAACCGTATTCTTGGCAAGAAGATCGCAATTACCTCTCCTAAACCCCAAACCACACGCAACCGCATATTGGGGATGCTGCATCGACCTCATGCACAGCTAATCTTTCTGGATACGCCGGGAATTCATCGAGCGAGATCCCTCTTGAATGTGCACCTTGTGGAAGCCTCGATAAAGGCCATAAATGACGTGGATATAGCCCTGATGATGATAGATGTGACGAGGGATGATGAAAGCTCTGAACAAATGATCCTGAAACATCTAAGAAAGAGGGATATACCGACGATTCTAGCCTTAAATAAGATAGACCTTGTAAGAAAGCCCTCACTCCTTCCACTGATAGCGAAGTGGAACAAGGCCTATCCCTTTCTGGCTATAGTTCCCATATCAGCCCTTCATGGAACCCAGCTGGATCGACTGGAGGCCGAGATGATAGATGCGCTTCCGGAAGGACCGCAATATTTTCCTGGAGACAGTATTACAGATTTACCTGAACGATTTATAGCAGCTGAAATGATTCGAGAAAAGGTGGTTCGTCTAACATCACAAGAGATCCCTTATGCGGTTGCTGTAACCGTGGAGTCCTTCTCTGAACAGGAAGAGAAGAATCGGGTCGATATCCATGCTACTATACATGTAGAAAAAACTTCGCAGAAGGGGATAATTATCGGCAAGAAAGGGAGTATGCTGAAAAAGATTGGAGAGAGGGCACGACGCGATATAGAACGGATGCTTGGGACAAAGGTATTTCTGGATATCTGGGTAAGCGTTCAGAAAAACTGGAGCCGTGATACAAAAGCACTTAGAAGGTTTGGATACCTGAATGATCGTCTCATTTCATCCCTGTATTGAAGGAGATAAGGATATCAATTGCGCTGGAAGGCTTCCAACAGAAGAGGAGCTCGAAGACGTAAAAAGGGCTCGAGCTGTGATCCTTCCCCAAGGGTGCAGTGAAACCCTGTATCGCCTCTGCAAGGCGAGGTGTAGACACATATTCCCAAACTATGATGTTCGATTCGATTATCCGGGAAAAACAGGTCAGGCCCAACTTTTTACGGAGTTGGAGGTACCCCATCCTCGAACCTTGATTATCGACCATCCTGTGAGTTTTTTCCGTGACCACATCCGGGGAATATCCCGCCTTCCGTTCTCATGGCCCTGTGTGTTGAAAACCGATTATGGTGGCGAGGGAGAAGGAGTATTCCTACTGTGCGAACCCACGGAGGTCGAACAACTCTTCCTAAGGCTCGGTCTGTCGCATGAGAAAAGGAGTGGTAAGATACTTTTGCAGGAATTTATTCCTACTGGCGGTCGCAGCCTCCGGGTGGTAGTTGTAGGCAACCGGTTTTATAGCTACTGGCGCGTACAAAAGGACAGGAACTCCTTTTACACGTCTGTCAGGCACGGGGCTGTTATCGATCACCACAGCGATCCTGAGCTTCAGGACAAGGCGATCACATCCGCTCGCCAGTTTTGCAGGAAAACGGGTATTAATCTAGCCGCATTCGATTTTTTGTTCGGAGAAAATAGAGAGCCTGTTCCTTTATTTCTTGAGATTAACTACTATTTTGGTCGACGAGGATTGGGAGGGTCATTTAACTATTATCGGATACTGGAGGAAGAGGTTAGGGAATGGTGCACAAGGGTTATAGGGTCTAAAATTCATGTAACACTTTAACTCTTTATCCGGTCCCACCACGCAACCAGGAGTCCATGCCCGAAACCGCTTGACTGGCGCTTGCGTGGTAATCATCGCTATCGAACAGCTGAACTCAGGTAAGTGGTCGGATGGTATCAGTAGTCGGTTAACCGACACCGATGACCGACACTGACTACCGACGAGGGCGTTTGTTCCATGTTGGTGGGTCTCTCATGGTCATTCTGAACGGAGCAAACCGGAATGAAGAATCTCTAGAGATGCTTCGTTTACGCTCACTATGACGCTTTTGACCTGAATGGTTACTAATTGAGTAGTAGTTTTCGCCTAACACTTCAGCTCTTTGAAAAAAGTTGTAACCGGTTAATC
>DTYH01000074.1 GCA_012961955.1 Desulfobacterales bacterium
ACCACCTCAGACTTTTCCAAGGCCATCCTTGCTTTTGCAGTCAGGTGGCAAGGGTTTCCCGGACCGAGGCTGATCACGCTCAGCCTTCCAGGGCAACAGCCAGCGTTGCATTCAGACTCCTGGTCTTGGGAACTAATAATCTTCCGCTTCCGGATTTCAGAAGGGCTGCTGCTTCGCATACGCTTGAAACTCCCACATGTTTTTCAACCACACGGGATGGGTGTGGCACTCTTATGGATTTAAGTTCGGAAGGGCTCGCAAACGATAGGGGCACACCCAGCTGCTGGGCAGCCTCCCTGAGGCCGCTCTCCCCCCTTTTAGCATCGATTGTGCTCAGACATTTCAGACTGTGAAGGGCAAGTGCATTCTCCCTAAAGGTGCTCCTAATTAGCTCTACGATCTCACGGCTGTCCGTACCTCTGTTACAGCCTATTCCGGCAACAAGACACCTGGGGTGAAGTATAAGCTGCCTTGTTATAGGGTCAGGCCTCTTATCCTTCCATGTTACCCATATACCGGGCTTGCTCTTAACCCAGTCCTTCTTCTCTGCCACCTGCTCCACGTTGAAGCCCATACACTCATGATCCATCAGGCAAAGCCGCGACTCTGGATCAAATATCTGAACAGGCTCCCCTGTAAGGATTGCCATGTTAACAGACTTTATGGCGTCAATATTCAGAATGATAAACCCTTTTTCACTGGCTAGGAGATCTATTGACGGTACGCCTGCCACATCGGTAGCCGTGGTAATAACCGCCTCCCCCCCTGTCAATAGGGCTATCTCCCGTGCAAGTTCATTTGCTCTGCCCAGATGTCCTGAAAGAAGACTGATAACGTATCTACCTTGATGATCAAGAACTATAACAGCAGGGTCGCAATCCTTGCGCTTCAGATGGGGCGAGATCACCCTGACCACGATTCCTGCAGCCGCGATAAATACCTGTCGAGGATATGAAGAAAAATTCCTCGCCACCACCTCCATGAGCCGATAAAAAGGGATGGCCCTATATTCTTCAGCAAGGCGATATGGAAGAAACAGATCGCCGACCAGTCTATCTGCGAGGACCTTTCCTAAACGAGCCCCCTGTGGAGTCAGGGCGTAGATGGCAGTCCTGTTCATTTCCTGAAACCATGCGTGAATTCCGGGCTGTAAAGTCTGGAAGAGGTGGGATCATCGTTCAGGCCTGGCAGCACCAGAAAGACAGCCTGTTTATGAATTCCTGCCTCTTTTACAGCCTCACCAAGACTTGAAATCCAAGTAGTAAAGATCTTTTCGTCGGGCCAACCCACCCTGTAGGCCACGACAACGGGTGTATCCTCGGGATAACCCCCCGTAAGGAGTTCTTTAGTTACTCTTTCAGGACTGCCTGCTGACAGGTAGATCGCCATGGCAGTCCTGTGTTGCGCCAATTTCTCTAGTCGCTCCTGGTTTGGAACCGGAGTGCGGCCTTCAATCCTTGTTAGGATCAGGGACTGGCTCTTTTCAGGTAAGGTGAAAGATACCCGTGCCGCTGCAGCTGCAGCAAAAGCAGCTGTTACACCTGGAATAATCTCGTAGCGAATCCCTTCTTTATCCAAAAGGAACATCTGTTCCTTGGTAGCTCCAAATAGGGAGGGATCGCCTGTATGTACCCTGGCCACTAGCCCCCCTCCTCTTACACTATCCACTATCATAGAGTGGGTCTCATTCAGTGTCATGGAAGAAGAATCTATCACCCTTGCCTCTTTCCGAGCACAGGATACCACATCCTTTGGAACAAGAGAACCTGTGTAGAGAACAAGATCGGCCTCCTGAATGCACCTTTGTCCTTTAATTGTGATAAGTGCTGGATCTCCAGGACCTGCCCCAATAAAGTATACCAAACATCTTTTTCTGTCCATGATATCATATTCTCCTTGAATCCCATGGCATGACACTAAAAATGAATGAAAAGTGAAAAATGGTAACAAGTTAGCTCTTTGAACGGAACGATTCCGGAGTGAAGCTTTTCCTGAACTACCTGGCGGAGACCTTTAGCAACCCCAGGGCGGCATTTACATGCCGCCAAATTACGGCCGTTACATGCCATCAAAGCAACTCCTCAGGCTTTGTAGCACTAAGGATATAAACAGGATTCAGGGCCTCCAGGCGCTGATCCCCTGCCAAATTTTTTGACCGAGAGACCTGAACCTGGCTGATACAAAAGGGCCACCCAAGACAGTTAAGATACTGTCTTGCCCGAATGAGCGAGCCAAACAGAATCAAATGGAGGACCAGCTTGCCACCAGGCTTCAGTCTTCTTGCTGCCATTTCCAGGACACTGTTGTCGCGTCCGATCCCGCCCCCGATAAAGATACGGTCCGGGTCCGGGAGTAGCTCAAGGCATGATGGCATCTCTCCACAAATAGCTTCAACCAAATAGGCTCCCGTCCTCCGCAGGTTCTCCCTTATCAACTGAACCCTTATCGGGTCTCTTTCGACAGCAAAAACCTTGCCTTCACGAGCCAGAACTGATGCTTCAATGGCTACTGAACCGCATCCTGCTCCCAGATCCCAGATCGTGTGGTGTGGCTGAATATCGAGCAAGCAAAGACCGAATGCGCGAACCTCTCTCTTTGTAATTAGCCCCTTTTTATGCAAATAGAGACTATCCTCAATACCCAGACGGAGAGGGATCTCAGGACACATTACCCTTTGAAGCAGGACAAGATTGAGAGGAGAAAACGTGCTCTCCCTGGCCTCACAAAGCTCCAAGATTCTAATCTGTTCTCTCTCCCCTCCAAGATTTTCGAATACACGCATGCGGAATCCATCCACATTCCTCTGGATCAATTCTTCTGCAATCCTTGCCGGATGAAAGTCGTGGTCCGTGTAAACGGCCACAAAGTCGCTGGATACAAGGGCCCTCAACAAAGGCCATATATCATTTTTTCCGTGAAGGGATACGGTTCTTATATCTTGCCATGGTATCTTCATCTTAGATGCTGCAGCCTGAAGAATGGTTACATTGGGGTACGTCAGTACATGCTCAGCACCCAGAGCCTTGATTAAGCGTGTTCCAATTCCAAAAAATAGGGGGTCTCCATCTGCCAGGACTACCACGTCCCTATCCGATAACATCTCCTGTTTCACCCGTTCGATTACGTTGCTCAGCGGACCCCTGATAGGAATCTTCATACCAGGATGATCGTGGAATCCAGCAAGTAGTCTGGTCCCTCCCACCAACACATCTGCCGTATAGATGAGCCTGGAAACCAGCGGGGTTAGATTCTTGTAATCAACGCCCAATCCTACCACATGTACCGGACGCATCTACTGTTCTCCAATCTTTGCTGATCTGGTAACTAACGAGACTAACTTCTTG
>DTYH01000075.1 GCA_012961955.1 Desulfobacterales bacterium
ATTTCTGATCTTTTACTGGGACCTTCTACCAGGACAGGTTGAACCGTGCCCACTAATGCACGGTTTTTTTCAAGGGTAATGCTACTCTGGAGCTCGAGTAGCTCGGATAATCGTTCCTGTTTCACCTCTTCAGAAACCTTGTCCGGAAATTTAGACGCAGGTGCAAGTCTACGGTCCGAGTACTTGAAGATAAAAAGACCATCAAATCCCACGGTCCGTATCAAATCCAGAGTCTCCATAAAGTCGACATCCTTTTCGCCAGGAAAACCAACGATAATATCTGATGTAATCGCGATATCAGGTCGTATTTCTCGAAGCCTCTCCACCTTTTCAAGATAGAACTCTCTTGTATATCCTCGATTCATCCGCTTCAATACTCGATTCGAACCGGATTGGATCGGAAGATGAACATGGGGTACAAGCTTCTTTAATGTCCCAAAAGACCTGATTAGACCTTCTGACACATCTCTGGGATGCGATGTAGTAAACCGGATTCTCATCAGGCCTTCGATATCGTTAACCCGTCTTAGAAGTTCAGGAAAGTCGCAACCACCTCCTTTCTTGACTCCATAAGAATTTACATTCTGACCCAGGAGGGTCACTTCCCTTACCCCTTCATCTACAAGCGACCTCACCTCTTTAATAATAGATTGATGATGCCGACTTACTTCGCTTCCCCGAACATATGGAACCACACAATATGTGCAATGGTTGTTACAACCCTTCATTATGGTAACAAAGGCTGTCGCCCGCGTAGACAAGGGTATAGAACACGTAACAGGAAGTTCGTCTATATCACCTGTATTGGTATCGACATCTACAATAGGTCTTTCTCCGCGAGCCACCCTTTTTATCAGTTGTGGTAGACGAACCACGGCATCTGTCCCAAACACAAGATCGAGCGAATGGACCCTCTCAAGGAACCTTTTCCCCTCCTGTTGTGCCACGCATCCTCCCACCGCAATAATCAGGTCGGGTTTTTGTTTCTTAAGGCCACTTAAACGCCCCAAAAAACTGAAGGCCTTCTGTTCGGCCTTCTTGCGGATAGAACAGGTATTTAGTATAATCAGGTCTGCTTCACCTATCTTGTCGGTCAGAACATAGTTCATCGGGTACAGCAGCCTTGCCATCTGTCCCGAATCGTAATGGTTCATTTGACAACCAAACGTATGAATGTATAGGTGTTTCAGCTTCATTCCTCTTCAGTAGACACCACACCATGCACGATAATCGATTTTATGTCTTTCATTGCTATCTTGAGCTTGCCATACGCAAACATACCATAGCAACACATATCCTTTTCCAGCTTTAACGGGATCACCTTACCGTCCTTTAAGTGAACCTCTCCGATTAGCCCGTCCTTTTCTCGAAAGAATCTTATCGAGGAAATCTTGTCAAAACCGATCGAGACATGAGCCTCGCCCCGCTTCCCCGTTAAATAGACTTGACCTTCACACGTAAACTCTTCAAGCTCTGTCGAAACATCGGCTTGATCCGTCAAGGTTACTTTGTAGTTGGTCTCTGGTTCAGGAACCATAACATCTCCCGAACCTCGCAACGAGCCCATCCCTGTTACAAAGATATAAGTCAGGATAAGTATAGAAAAATAGAGTGCCCTCTTCATATATCCCCCCTTTCCACCACTGGAGCAGCTTCGATCCTAATCTCTTCCCTGAGTCCAACCAAAATCTTACCTATCTCCTCTTCGCATCCAGGAGCAATATAGAGTACCACCAGTCCCTGTCGAGAATCGACTGTTCGAAGGACTGCCATTCCGTTATATCCCTCAAGGATAGACCTCAAAAGATGGATCTTCGACCGATCTACCCGAAAATATTTCTTTATCGTCTCTTTCAAATTTGAATTACATCTACTAAATCTCTTAAAATATCATCTGTATAATAGATATCATTATTCAATTTCTCTTTTCAATAGAAAAATCATGGTTTCGTGGGAAACCGCGTTAAAATTTGGCACGGGTCAATAAAACCCTGTGTGAAAATGAGGTACGTACATCGATTTTAACCCCGTGTTTCGGCAGAGGGCTTCTCTAACGGGGTAAATATTCGGTTATCCTATTCCTATAAAGGTTGCACGTACCTTGTGAAAGGTACCCGTCAATATATTTTTTTGCGTGAAGGGAAACCCGAAAACACCGCCTCTCAACTCTGATGATCTCGAAAAAAGTCTAATTTTGCGAGATCATCAAAAATGTATGTTGTAAAAAAGAATATTTTCGATTATAGAAAGGGGTCATGAAGAAGAGCTGGAAGATACTTTCTCCTGACCCAAGAGAGGCGGAAGAGCTGGCTTACGGATGTGGGTGCCACCCGATAATTGGAGCCCTGCTTATCAATCGTGGAATTCGGGATAAGGATGAGGCCGAAAAATTCCTAAACCCCTCGTTCTATCATCTCCATTCACCATTCCTGCTGAAAGATATGGACATAGCTGTTGAGAGGATATCCACCGCCATTTTTAACCGGGAGCGTATCCTTATCTTTGGAGATTACGACGTTGATGGAGTCTCAGGTACTGCGCTCCTTTTAGAATTCCTTACGTATGCGGGCGCAGACGTCATCTATTATCTGCCGAACCGTTTTACTGAAGGGTATGGTCTATCCACCACTTGTGTTCAAGAAATAGCCGTACCCGGAAATATCGCCCTTATTATAACAGTAGATTGCGGGACAAGCAGCCTTGAGGCTGTGAAGAGAGCACACGAGTCAGGAATAGACGTTATCATAACCGATCATCACGAAGTACCTGATGAGCTACCCCCGGCTTTTGCTATCTTGAACCCAAAACAGCCTGGCTGCCCTTTTCCTTTTAGCTCTCTTTCAGGTGTTGGAGTCGTATTTAACCTGGTTTTGGCCCTTCGCAAACACCTTCGGGAAAAGAGATTCTGGGATAAGCGTCCAGAACCTAATCTTAAGGCCTATTGCGACTTTGTTGCCCTGGGCACAGTAGCCGACATCGTTCCTCTAAAGGACGAAAACCGCATCCTGGTAAAGGGGGGATTAGATATCCTTGACTGCGGAGAGCGGCCAGGGATTACGGCCCTTAAGGTCGTATCCGGAATTGCCGCTGAGCATACCACGACGTGGGACATTGCCTTTAGGCTAGCCCCGCGAATAAACGCTGCTGGCAGGTTGGACCACGCTTCAACAGGCCTTGAGCTTTTAAGGGCGTCGGACGAAGAAAGGGCCCAATCCCTTGCTTTGAGGCTAAATGAAGAAAACACAAGTCGCCAAGCCATTGAAAACAACATCATTTCAGATGTTAAGAGGATGCTGGCTGCTGAACCTGATTGGTCTTCCAAGAAATCCTTAGTATTGGCCAAGAAAGGGTGGCATGAAGGCGTGATCGGGATTGTTGCCTCCAGATTGGTGGAACTATATTACAGACCGGTTGTTCTGATAGCATTGACCGGTGGAATGGCAAAGGGGTCGGCCAGAAGTATTGAGGGCTTCAATCTCTACCAAGCCCTGGAGGCGTGTGGGACACTTCTCGAAAGGTTTGGGGGACACGAGGCCGCGGGGGGGCTATACATTCGACCTGAAAACATCCATCGGTTTCGAACCTATTTTGAGGATTACGTGAGAAAGAATACAAGGCCAGAAGATTTCCAGCCGAAGCTGGTAATTGACTCTTTACTCTCTTTAGAAGACATATCGATGGAGTTGCTCGAACAACTGGAAAAGATGGCCCCCTTTGGGCCTGGAAACCCAGAGCCTCTGTTTGCCTCTTCCAATATTGATGTTATATACTCCAGAGTTGTGGGCACGAATCATCTCCAGCTACAGGTAAGAGAGTCAAAGAATCCAGACAACAGACCCGTGGGGGCCATCATTTTTAATGCTGGGGAAGATCTAAAAGATATAAAGCGTTTTGACCGGATCGCTTACAGTCTTCGTCTTAACCGCTGGAAAAAAAGGAAGAGCATACAGATGGTAATCAAGGATTTTGAAATCTCCTGAATCCTGCTAAAAATGTGATGTAACAGTTCACCGGGTGAAGTTCCTCTTTTAACTCCGCGAAGGGTCATATCGTAACAGTTTAGCCTTGATGCGCTTGAAATGGACACTCAAAGTGGTTCGCAAGGGTCTCCCCCCTCTAGTCGTAGGTAAAAATACCAAAATTTCGTTTTTCCTTGAAATATAGAGAAATCTATCGTACGCTCGCAGGCTACCTAAGGTTAGGTGATACTTTGGCAGCATAGGCTCAACATGCTGACCAAAAACTGCATGAAGCCAACATGTCACGCAGCTTACTTTCTTCAATGAGCTGAAGTGTTACAAGATTATTAAAAAAGATCTTGAGGTGTTTTTTATGCCAAAGACGTTCCGCCCCAGTAACCGGGAAGCAAGGATCATATCCAGGATAGAAAGTTCAAAAGAGCGGGCACGCCAAAGGGCCATCAGCCAGATCAAGGAACAGATAGAGCCCCTTAGCAATGCCCTGACCATGAAGCTTATAGAAAACAGGCTGCTCGAGACCAATAGCAAGGAAGACATACAAAAACAGATATCAAAATGTTTGGATGAACTGATCCATGCAGAGGAGTTTGAAATCGCGTATCAGATTGCCCCGTTTAAGACTGTAGTCCCCCGCCCAAACATTATCAGTCTTTATGTGACGGCGTTTGTGATAGAGAAGCTGATCAACCACAAAAGCGTTATCGATATCTTTGGTTCAGACGAGGACATATATCGCTGTATCAATGATCAGTTCATAAGGTTTATACCTGATCTATGAGGCCATCCTTTCACCCCAGGCTTGTAAACCCCCCCTTAGGTGATCCAGGCCTTTTTATCCCTTTCTTTTTTGAAAAAAGAGCACTTATGTTCGATCTTGGGGATATCCATTCACTTCCGCCAAAAGAGCTTCTGAAACTTACCCATGTCTTTGTCTCTCATACCCATATGGATCATTTTATAGGATTTGATCATCTCCTCCGCATCTTCCTCGGGAGAGAAAAGACCTTACACCTTTTTGGTCCCCCCCCTTTTATCCGTAACGTTGAAGGAAAGCTCTCTGCCTATACATGGAACCTGGTCCACAACTATCCAAACAGCTTCAACCTTAAGGTAGCAGAGGTGCACCCGAACCATATAAAGATAAAGACGTACGAG
Organism: Desulfobacterales bacterium; assembly: GCA_012961955.1. GTDB lineage: Bacteria > Desulfobacterota > Desulfobacteria > Desulfobacterales > DTYH01 > DTYH01. The sequence goes on from DTYH01000075.1 coordinate 5,136, forward strand.
AGCAATAGGCGGTTCCGCGCTCACCGGAAGCCGATACAGGTACCTTTTTCAGGTATATTGGTGGAGGAACCGGAATTTCGTGTTTCTGCAATACATCTTGACCATAAAATACCCTGCCTCGGGTTTACCATACAGGAATGCTTTCGTGTCAATATCATGAAGGATCGTTTAAGGGAGCTCGACCTTCCAGTCGGCCCATGGCTGAAAAGGTTTAAAGAGGCATTGTACGATCAAAGGGACCTCGATCAGAATTTTGAGGTGGCATGGAAGGATGGAGACCAGGAGCTAAGACAAAACTTCCGGCTGGGGGAACTTGCAAAACGGATTGCTCTGATTACCCCCGGGCAGAAGATCACCTACATCACTGACGTTCTCTACAGCCCGGAAAATGTGCAGAAAATAGTCGCTTTTGCCCAAGGTGCAGACCAGCTCTTTATTGAAGCAGCATTCCTGGATGAAGATAAGGAAAGAGCACAAACGAAATTTCACCTCACGGCCAAGCAGGCAGGGACCATTGCAAGGAAAGCACGGGTAAAGAGATTCACTATCTTTCACATCTCCCCCCGTTATACCTACATGACATACGCCCTTCAAAAAGAAGCTGAGGAGGCGTTTCAAGGCCCTCAGGCCGGCTAAAACCTCCCCCCTTTTTTTCTGGCCTCCTGGGTCCTCGCAATAAAACTTGGATTGTTTTCCTTGATATAATCCTTGATCCCGTCCACAATGGCATCAGCTAGTTCTTCCTGGTACCTCCCATTCACTAGCCTTCGGCACTCCAGAGGGTTGCTGATGAAAGAGGCTTCGATCAATATAGAAGGCATCTCAGCCCCGAGGAGTACGTAAAAAGGAGCTTGCTTTACCCCTAGATCTTTCACATTGTATTTTGGTTTTAACCTTTTTATCAGTGACCTTTGAACAAAGGAGGCCAGACGCCTCGACTCATTGATCTTGGCATTACGCATCAATCCAGTTAAAATGGTCTCCAAGTCACTTATATTCCTGGTTGAGGTAGCGTTCTCCCGGGCAGCAACCCGAACCGCATCATTGTCTGTTGCCAGGTTCAAAAAATAGGTCTCGATCCCGGCCGCTGTTCTGTTTTTGCTTGCGTTTGTGTGAATCGAAATAAAAATGTCTGCATTGCTGGTATTTGCAATGGCTGTCCGTTCTTCCAAGGACAGAAAGGTGTCTCCATTTCGGGTCAGGATCACATCGCAACCAAGGGAGCTACGTATCTTTGTCGCTACTCTCCTGGCAATGTCCATAACCACATACTTTTCATAAACACCCTTGAGATAACCAGGAGCACCGAAATCCTCCCCTCCATGGCCAGGATCGATGACGATACGCCTGACCCCTAGGGCCAATTGTTTTACCAGGGAAATCGGTGGTTTTTTGACACCTGGTGGTTTTTTGCCCGGCTCAGTCTCCCTTTTCGGGGGCTTTCTCTCCTTCTCACCCCTCACATCCACGATGATGCGAAATGGGTTATAGAGGGAGAAGATCTTGAAGCTATCGATATATTTGATATCGAGTACAACCCGTACCGTGTCAGGTCTGTGCTGGGCAGCTCGTGCCCCGATAAGGAGGTCATCGCCAATCGGAATAATTGGTCTTACACCATCGCTTAGCCTTGTATGCTTGAGATCTAAAAAGAGACGTTGAGGTTTTTTGAGGGAGGGGTCTTCTCTCAAAAGATGATAGGTATAATGAACCTTCCTTTTAAGATCGATAACCACGCGGGTATATTTCGGGTTTGACCAGAACCGCATGCCGGCCACCTCGACAAGGGGGGCTGATTCCCGCCGAATGACCCTGACCTTTTTCGGCCCGCTCTTCCTGAGCGAATACTGCCTCCTTTTCTTTAAGACACTCTTTTTCTTGGGTATGCGAGCTGGAATGAACTTTTTTACCTGAGAGCGTTTTTTGGCATATTTCCCTTTCCCAAGGCTTGTCAGGCATGCCTCTGCCTTCGCCCTGAACTCTCTTTCAGGAAAATGATTCACAACCCGACTCCAGTAATCCCGCGCTTCCTCCCGATACCTTATATTCCCGGATAGTCTGTATAGCTCATAATACAACTTCCCGACCATAAAAAGGGCAGCGTCAGCACAGGCACCATTCGGGTCCTTCTTATAAACAGAGCAAAATCTCTTTATACAGAGAAGCCAGTAATGTCTATATTTCTGCCTCTTGGGATCTTTGAGAAGCTTCTGATAACATGCCTCGGCCTGGTGATATCTGTACGTGCTGCGGTCTGCTGCAGCAGGGGAAGGGTATAGTGAAAGGGTAGTAGAGAGGAGAATAAGACAGGATAGTAAGGCCCTACTTCCTAACAGAGTATTACTGTACCTTCTCACACCCATCCTGAACCAGCTCTTTTAATTCATGAAGTCGATTTAGGGCTTCAAGAGGGGTCATACTAGAAATATTCAGACCCTTTAAGGCTTCTATTACCATCTGATCTGGTGTCTTGAAGAGGGATAGCTGAAGACTCGACTCATTGGAGAGCCTTTTCCTGTTCCCGGAGCGGGCCAAGTTTGGTCTCCCCACACTGTCCAGTTCCCCTTCCCGGATATTTTTCAATACTTCCTTGGCTCTTTCTACCACTTCTAATGGAATCCCAGCAAGGCGCGCAGCTTGAATGCCATAACTCTGATTGGTCGCCCCTTCTACTAGTCTTCTGAGGAAGATGATCTCGTTATTCCATTCCTTAACCGCGACATTGTAATTCTTGACCCGCGGTCTGGCGGTCGCAAGACCAGTAAGTTCATGGTAATGGGTAGCAAACAGTGTCTTTATCCCCCTTCCCTTTCCAATCGTGCAGATATTCAGCGACCGCCCAAGCGATGCTTAAACCATCAAACGTGCTGGTACCCCTACCAATCTCATCTAATATGCCAGACTCCTCTCTGTTGCTGTGTTTAGAATATTTGCTGTCTCCTGCATCTCCACCATAAAGGTGCTTTGGCCCTGAGACAGGTTGTCAAGGGCGCCTACCCGTGTAAAGATTCGAACCACCAATGTAATGGAAGCACTTCTGGCCGGCACGAACGAGCCCATCTGGGCCATTAACACCAGCAATGCCACCTGACGCAGAAGCGTGGATTTCCCTGCCATATTAGGACCTGTTATAATGAGAACCTGGCGTGACGTGTCATCCATCTCTATTGTATTCGGTATGAATCGTTCTCCGACCATTAACTTTTCAATAACCGGATGCCTGGCCTCCTCCAGAAAGATTCGGCCATCACAATGAACCTCCGGTTTTACATAATCGTTTTCGTCTGCCAGTTCAGCCAGGGATAGGAGGGTATCAAGCTTGGCAAGTAAATTTGCAGCATTTTGAATACGCAGGTTTTGTTGGGCCACCCTCTTTCTGATATCCTGAAAAAGCTCGTATTCCAAGAACGAGCGCCTCTCTTCCGCCTCCAGCACCTTTGTTTCATAGGTCTTCAGGTCTTGTGTAATGTATCGTTCTTCACCTACCAATGTCTGTTTTCGGATATAGTGATCAGGGACCGACTTCAGGTGCGTTTTGGACACTTCGATATAATAGCCAAATACCTTGTTGAAGCCTACCTTTAGAGAATTGATCCCGGTTGCCTCTCTCTCCCTCTTTTCCAGCCTGGATATCCATTCCTTGCCATTCTTGCTGATCTCCGCGATCTGATCGAGCTCATGACTGTATCCCGGCCTAATGATACCTCGTTCACGTATGGTGATGGGCGGATCATCACGTATGGCCCTTTCAATCAGGTCAGCAATATCTGTAAGATCGTCGAGACCGTCATGAATCCTTACAAAAAGTTCAGGTGTTAACGAACCTAGTAGACGCTTTATTTCGGGTATCCTTTTGAGGGACAGCTTTAGGGCAACCAGATCCCGTGCATTCGAATGGGCAAGGACAATACTGCTGTTTAACCGCTCCAGGTCATATATGCCATCCAATACCTCCCTTAGAGAACGTCTTAATGTAAGATCCTCCCTTGCTTCCTCTACCGCATCCAAACGCTGGTCTGTCCGTTTCTTGTCCACAAGGGGATACTGTAGCCAACGGCGAAGTAATCGTCCTCCCATTGCCGTAACTGTTCGATCCATGATCCCAAAGAGAGACCCCTGTTTTGAACCGTCCCGGATAGTCTGAAAGAGTTCCAGGTTCCTCTTTGTAACCTCGTCTACTACCATATATTCTGAGAGGCTATAAGCGAGAACACGGCTCAGATGTTCGGCGTCATCTTTCTGGGTCTCCTTAACATAATACAAGAGCGCTCCGGCTGCGCAAATTCCGGCCATCATCCCCTCATAGCCAAACCCCTCCAGAGAGACCGGTCTTGAACTGCTGGATAAGCCTTGTACGGGCATTGCCGGTATCGAAATAGGCATCTTCTATAAAGGTAATGGTTATCTTATCAAGGGAGTCTATCAGCCCCTTTACCCTAGGATGGTTCTCCTTGGATTGCGGAAGAAGGATCTCACGAGGTTCTACACGCCGACATTCGTCCAGAACGTCGGAGAAACTGTTAGACTCTGTAACCCGAAACGTACCGGTGGAGATATCAAGATAGGAAATCCCGTAGATATCCTGATGAAGGGATACAGCAAACAGAAGATTCTCAGACCGGGCATCCAACATTTCTGTATCTAATATTACGCCAGGTGTTATAAGACGGACAACCTCTCTTTTTACTCTATTCCTTTTGCATGTCGGGGATCCTCTATCTGCTCACAGATCGCTACCCTATATCCGCGTTCTATCAGCCTTGCTATGTATCTACCTGCTGCGTGGTGGGGAACACCACACATCGGAATCTGTTCCTGATCCTTCTTATTCCGTGACGTAAGAGTGATCTCAAGTATCCTTGATGCGACCTCTGCGTCCTCAAAGAACATCTCATAAAAGTCACCCATCCTGTAAAAAAGGATGGCATCAGAATACTTCTCCTTGATAGAGAGATATTGTTGAACCATAGGGGTGGTCTTGATCATGACGCAAGCAAACCCCGCCTTAAAAAAGGATCGGGTGGTTAATTGTTCTCGGGTAAAGTGTCCCTCTTATTATCAGTACCAGACGAACCCCTGATAAGGTTTAATTCCTCTTCCAGCTTGGTAATCATTTCTTTCTGCGATTTTATAATCTTCTTCCCCTTGATACGTTCACTTAGACCGTAGATATAAGAAAGCAGAAGGCCTATCAAAAAAAAACCCAGAAAATATATTGAAAGATGTATGGGAGGTGTCTGATAGTCTAAAAACACAAGATCTATCCTGAGGCTGTAGGTATCAGTAAAAAATTCGATGTTCTCAACCACGAGCACGACTAATATTATAACCAAAAGCGAGAAGAGTATTGGCTTAAAAGACTTCATATTGATCCTCCTTCCATTTTGTCTACGTCTTAGGCTCTTCATCCGTTTAGTTGGTAACAAAGGATTCGAGGGTTCAAGGGTTCAAGCGACGTTTCCTAAGGATTTTATCAGTACATTAGGCTCCTCTCTACCTCTGCTATATTTTGCTATATTTTCCTGAGTCTCATTTAACCTGTCAGCTTTGATACAATCTTAATCCCTACATTAATATTTGTGTATCTAATTTACAATTTGAGGCATAAACTACATAAAACGAACGAATATATTGAATATACTCAGGTGAAGCCCCTTTTTGTGTTACATCTATAACACTTTGTAATTACTCCATATTTCAGTTGTCACATCACTTAGAAACACCTGTAAAGATCCGCTCTTTTTAAAGAGCTTACGTGTCACGGTCCCGTAGAAAGTCTAATTTTACTCTCTCGGTAAGCAATCTTTGGATTCGGAATTGCTCTGTGTCGTTCACAAAATGAGTTTTTACGAAATCACCAGGTGTTAACATACATTTTTAATCCCTTCAAAATACGGCTTCAGCCTTTCATAGGTAGCCTGGATATGCTCTGGAATTACCCTGACCTCGGCAAATACCGTCATAAAATTTATATCACCGTTCCATCGTGGGACAATGTGAAAATGTAAATGAGGCTCAATGCCGGCCCCAGCCACTGTACCCAGATTTAAACCTACATTGAAGCCGTCAGGTTTCATTACTTTCTTGAGTACTTCTATGGACTGATTAACGATATTCAACAGGTCTCCCATCTCCTCTACCGTAAGCCCTGCCAGCGTTGAAATATGTTTTATCGGGGCCACCAAGAGGTGTCCGTTAATATACGGATATTTGTTCATCATTACAAGCGACCTTGCACCTCTGTAAAGTGTAAGCGGAGCCTCATCAGATGACGCAAGACAGAATATACACTCCTTCTCCTTTTCTCCCAATATGTATTCCATCCGCCACGGTGCCCACAAAACCTTCATTCTTCTTGTTCCTCGCCAGTCCAACCTGTCATCCGTAAATACTCGGTGAACCCGTTAGACCTAACACCTTAGTTCTTGGAAGAGCCGACACGAATACGTTCCTTTCCCTTGAGGGAAACCACTCCATCGTACCTGCTCTATTGCCGTAGAAATAGCTACGCAAAAGGATTCTTTGACGAATTTATCTGATGGGTTCACTGATATCCTAAACAAAGGTCTTGACAACTCTTATAACAGAATTTCATAAAAAACAAGCCTTTTGGTGACTGGTAAACCCCGTTAAACAGGGTTTCCCTCAGGAAATTTAACGGGGTGAAGCGAAGGTGGAATGCGGAAGGGGGAGGCCTCCCCTGCTTTCGAGTCACTGGAAAAACAAAGGCTGGAGACATCCGAGTGAAAAGAAGACCTTCGGCCCGTGAACAGTTACGATCTTTCTTTGCCATACCGACCATACGGAATTTTTGGTCTTATGAAGAAAATAGACAGACGATTCCCTTTTCCCCCGGATCGGCTGAGAAACGGAACGGGATAACCGAATATTTTCAATCGCCGCTCCATATAAGGGAGTTATGTCGTCCTCACCAATTCAAAATCCCCCCACAGGCCAATCTTCTCCCTGTATATGATCAGGATACCCAAAACCCCCTCCACTTCCTTTGCCCAATCGATGGCCGTTTTTATGTCGCTTCGCCTTAAGACCCGGTTTCCCACTGCTGTAGCCGCAGCATCGGCAAGTGCTCCAGATCGGGAGACTATGGTTACGGCATCTGCCCTCCCCAGGCTGAGGGAATGACCAACCGTTCCAGAGGATGTGCAGACAGCAATTGGAGCACCGTTCGGGTCAACACGGAGACCGACCTTTTGACTCAACGGGGATGCTCCGGCAAAGATTCCAACAGTCAGGGGCGAATCGGTTCTGATAAAGATATCACCACCATTTTCCACAATGACTTCCCTTGAATAAGCAAGAAGTTCGCGGCCCACATACTCCGCAATTGTTCCAGCCACTGCTGCCATCGGACCAACACCCACCTTCATCGAAGCCTCAATCATAGTTTTAACTATGGGTGGGGCAAGAGGATCCATCTCCACAGGAGACAACGAATGAAGAAACTGAGGGTTCCTTTCAACGTATCTCTCCAATGGCAGACGACACTCCAAAACCAAGTCGCGGGTCGTTTCCATCAGGTCCTTATCCGCCCTCACCCAGAGATCAGTCTCCTTAATCACTACATTAAAGACAGAAAGAGTGTTATCCTCTAAAACCATATTGCGATAGGCGTGTCCTTTACAGGAAGGCATAATCTGTCTATCTTGCTTATCCCTGACCCTCATCCCCTATGTATCGCCCCTCTTTACGCACCCAAGTGTTGTCCTTAATAAATATCGTAACATTTTGGGATGTTGAAACAAGCCGGTTGCCTCAGACTGCAGGTGAAGTTAGGATACGGGATGCAGGATGCAGAGTACATGATCCACTGCCTGGGAACACATTGCACCTAGGTATAGTTTCCGTCCAACACTCTTGTAAGCAAAACCAAATGTAGCGTGGTGCCGCAGAGATTGCGGTGGGTGTAAAACACCATACAAACATTGTCAGCTCACGAAGGTGATGGCCGTTTGCTCTATATCGGGTTTTGTACGTAGCCCATGACTATAACGACTTTTGCCTAATAGTATATAATCTTATACCTTGCATCCTGCATCGTATATTCAGTGTTAGGGTTGTCTTCTGATGCGGCCGGGTCTGTTTCAAGAGTCTGAAGGGTCAAAATATCTCACTTGGCGCTATCACTCGCATAAACCTGAGATAAAACTTAACTGTTTAAGCGTGATTATCGCTTTTGACACACCGTCTCCACAGCATCATACCCCAAAAGTAGATTTGTGGCCTGGATCAATTCTCTGGCCGGATTCAGCCTGAAACTCTCAGGCAGGGCGATCACCGTCTCGGTCTTTTGGGGCACAATTAGATGGATATAGGCTCTGCAGGTTCCAGGGTGCTCCTTCAGGATAGACCTTAGCTCTTCTAGAGTTTCTCTTTTAAGAACTGTCACATTCAGCTTAAAGTGGATGCTTGATGTAAAGACCTCTTCGGCTTTTTCGATGGGAATTAATGTCTCAGCGAGGATCTTAACAGAATTCTCGTCTTTGGAGACACGACCCTCGATCAGTATGGGTTCTTCTGCCTCAACAAGGGAAGAGACGCGTGCATAAAGAGAAGAAAAAAGAGTAACTTCAACAAAACCATTTAAATCCTCGAGGGTTAAGAAGGCCATCTGTTCGCCTTTTCTGTCTTTATGAAGCTTAAGATCCCTCACAATCCCCCCTATCCGGACTATTTCCCTGTCATTCAATTCCTGAATCCTGACCGTGTCTGTATTGGTAAATCTGTTAAGGACAGACTCGTATTTGTCCAGCGGATGACCTGTGATAAAGAAACCGAGTGATTCCTTTTCGTACGTTAGAAGGATCCCTTCCTTCCACTCCTCCATCTCCGGGAAAGGGATGGGCTGAGAGTTATCAACTTTGCTGAAATGATCATCGAAAAGGCTGAACTGACCATTCAGCCGATCCTTTTGTGCCTTCTGGCCCAACTCGACAGCATCATCTAATACAAACATCATCTGGGATCTTTTCGCACCTGTGGAGTCAAATGCTCCACACTTGATCAGGCTCTCAATAACCCGTTTATTCACCTTTCTTAGATCCACACGATTACAAAAATCGAAAAGGGATCGAAAAGGACCTCCTTCTTCTCGTACCTGAAGTATCGACTCAATTGCACCTTCACCAACATTTTTCACAGCAGCCAGCCCGAAACGTATCTTCTGGTCACAGACGGTAAAATCCATCTCGCTTTCATTGATATCCGGAGGGAGTATTTCAATCCCCTGCTTCCTGCATTCAGAGATATATTTAACCACATTGCCTGTGGAGCCCATTTCGCTTGTAAGTATAGCAGCCATAAACTCCACGGGATAATGTGCCTTAAGATAGGCGGTTTGATAGGCGATTAGGGCATATGCAGCGCTGTGGGACTTATTAAAGCCGTATCCACCGAATTTCTCCATCAGGTCAAATATTTTTTCTGCCTTATCCTTGTCGATCCCTTTTTTTATAGCACCCTTCAAGAACCTGTCCCGCTCTCTGGCCATAATGGAAAGCTTTTTCTTACCCATGGCCTTTCGCAGACTATCAGCCTCTCCCATGGTGTAATCAGCTAAGGCATAGGCAATGTTCATGACCTGCTCCTGATACAAGATTACGCCATAGGTCTCTTTTAAGATCGGTTCTAGCTCGGGCAGGATATATTCCACAGGGACTTCGCCCTTCTTTCGCATGACAAAGTCATTATGCATACCACTATCTAGCGGGCCAGGCCGGTAAAGGGCCACCAAGGCTATTATGTCTTCAAAGGAGGACGGCCTCAACCTGACCAGCAGCTCCTTCATCCCAGAGCTTTCCAGCTGAAATACACCCGTAGTCTGCCCAGCACACAGGAGTTGATACGTCTTTTTATCCTGGAGGTCCAAGTTTGAAAGGTCAGGGGGACTGCTACCCTGCTTTTGGATAATCTTACACGTATTCTCTATTACCGTAAGGTTGCGAAGACCTAGAAAATCAAACTTGACCAGGCCAATCTTCTCTACACATTTCATGTCATACTGGGTTACAACCTCGCCCTTCTTCCCTCTGCATAGGGGGAGGTATTCCACAAGTGGTCTGTCGGAAATGACTACACCGGCAGCATGCGTCGACGCGTGCCTGGGGAGTCCTTCCAGAGCCCTAGCGATGGTAAATAGTTCTCTTATCTCTTCCCTTTCGTCCACTATGGCACGCAGCCTTGGCTCCAAGGAAAGGGCATCTTCAAGGGTTATATTCAAGGCTTCCGGGATCAGCTTAGCAATCTTATCCACTTCTCGGAGTGGTATATCGAGCGCCCTCCCAACGTCTCTGATCACTGCCCGGGCCTGCATCTTCCCGAACGTAATAATCTGAGCTACATATTCAGGCCCTCCATACTTTTCCACAACATACCTGAAAACATCGTCCCTCCCCTCAATGCAGAAATCTACATCAATGTCAGGCATGCTCTTCCGTTCTTGGTTCAAGAATCGTTCAAAGATTAGCCCGTATTCAATCGGGTCCAGGCTCGTAATCCTCAAAGCATATGCCACAAGACTCCCTGCTGCTGACCCCCGACCAGGACCAACCGGTATCCCCCTTGTCCTGGCATAGTGGATAAAATCGGCCACCACCAAGAAATAACTCGAAAAACCCATCTTTGTAATCACGTCCAGCTCATGATTCAGACGTCTTCTGTACCTCTCCTCTTCTTCCTTTCCAAGCCGACCCCTCTTCTTGGCTATCTCTTTCAGTCTCTGCTCCAGTCCGAGACTTGCCTTATGTCTCAGTACTTCTTCCGGGGGCCTCTGACCTTCTGATTGAAACTTCGGAAAGTGGTAGGAACCAAAATCGAGTTCCAGGTTACACCTATTGGCAATGGCAACCGAATTTTCGATAGCGTTTCTAAAACCGGACCCAAAAGAGGCCTTCATCTCCTCTGGAGACTTAAAATATAGCTGGTCAGTCTGAAACCTCAGACGGGTCTTATCGTGAACAGGCTTCCCGGTCTGAATGCAAAGGAGGATATCGTGGGCCCGTGCATCCTCCTTGTTCAAATAATGGCAATCATTGGTCGCAACTAAAGGGATAGAAAGTTCCCTACTAAGTTCGCGAAGAGCCTGATTTACCCTCTCCTGCGCCTCGATCCCGTTTGACTGAACCTCGAGGTAAAAGGCGTCTTCTCCAAACAGTCCCTGATATTCACGTGCCACATCCTTTGCCTTCTCGATCCGTCCTGCCAGTATCAAACGTGGGATCTCCCCGTGCAGGCATGCACTCAACGCGATCAAGCCTTCACTGTGTTCGGCAAGCACTTCCCTGTCCACCCGAGGCTTGTAGTAGAACCCTTCAAGATGGGCGATCGTGGCTAAACGGCATAGGTTCTGATAGCCGCGCCTGTCCCGTGCCAGGAGGATCAGGTGCGCAAGTTCAACCTTATCTTCGGACGTTTTGTCAAATCGGCTTCGGGGAGCCACATAGACTTCACAGCCTACAATCGGTTTGACACCTGCATCGTATGCCTTTTGATAAAACTCGATTACACCAAACATGGTGCCATGATCAGTAATTGCCACAGCTGGCATACCATAACTAGCAGCCCGTTCAAACAGGTCATCAAGCCTAATTGCTCCGTCCAGGAGGCTGTACTGGGTGTGGACATGTAGGTGGACAAAATCAGATGCTGGCATGACTATTCCCATTCGATAGTACTCGGTGGTTTGGAAGAGATGTCATATACTACACGATTGATACCCTTTACCTCGTTAATCAGGCGGTTGGAGATGTCCGCTAGGATACTGTATGGAATTCGGCTCCAGTCGGCAGTCATCGCGTCCAAGCTTTCCACAATGCGAAGACCGACCACATGTTCGTATGTTCGTTCGTCTCCCATAACCCCGACAGACCTTATGGGCAGCAAGACAGCGAAACCCTGCCATACTCTATTGTAGTAATCGTGTTTGATCAGTTCCTCAGTGACTATAGCATCAGCCTCCCTCAGGATGGCTAAATTCTTCCTTGTAACCGGACCCAGGATACGTATGGCCAGCCCTGGCCCAGGAAAGGGGTGCCTGTCAATAATCGATGAGGGGAGGCCCAGCTCCCTTCCCACCCTTCGAACCTCGTCCTTGAACAGCTCTCTTAAGGGCTCGATCAGTTTCAGGCGCATATTATCTGGTAATCCTCCCACATTGTGGTGAGTCTTGATGGTTGCCGACGGACCTTTGAAGGAAACGCTCTCAATCACATCCGGATAGAGTGTACCCTGGGCCAAAAACTCCACATCCCCGATGCGCCTGGCCTCTTTTTCAAACACCTCGATGAATGTTCTGCCAATGATCTTCCTCTTCGCCTCAGGATCAGCCACACCAGTTAGGCGTTCCAAGAAGATCTCTGATGCGTCCACATACCTGAGGTTTAACTTAAAATGGTCACAAAATATGCTCCTTACTTCCCGGGCTTCGTCTTTGCGTAACAGACCATTATCTATAAATATTGACGTTAACCTGTCCCCAATTGCGCGATGGAGAAGCATGGCCACCACTGAGGAGTCGACTCCGCCGCTCATGGCGCATACCACTCTCTTGTCGCCTACTGTCTCTCGAATGTCACGAATGGTATTCTCTATAAATGCCCGTACGGTCCATCCTGGAACGCAACCGCAGATGTTAAACAGAAAATTCCGAAGGATAACGCCCCCTTGAGGGGTATGCACCACCTCTGGATGGAATTGTACCCCATACAACTTCTTTTCTTTATTCCTTATCGCCGCAACAGGCGTATTCTTGCTAGAGGCAATCACTTCAAACCCTGAAGGTAGCCTTTCAATCCGATCTCCATGACTCATCCATACCATAAGAGGATTACTGTCACTCGACCCGGCCTCTTTATCCAGGCTGGCAAACAGGTCTGATGTCTCAAGTAGATCAAGGCATGTCCTCCCGTATTCACGGGTCTCTGACGAACAAACCTCTCCCCCCAGTTGATAGGCCATTAACTGCATTCCGTAGCATATTCCAAGCACAGGGATTCCCAAATCGAACAACCGGGTATCACTCATGGGAGCGTCTTTCTCTGTAACGCTTGAGGGTCCTCCGGAAAGAATTATACCCTTAGGGGCAAACTTCCTGATCTCAGAGAGATCCATGGTATAAGGGTAGATCTCACAATAGACACCTGCTTCTCTTGCCCTGCGCGCAATCAGCTGCGTGGTCTGCGAACCAAAATCCAAAATCAGAATTCTATCTTTGTATGCTTGTCTCATAGTGGATCTTCATCTCGTAAACATGTAACCGTCCAATGCATGGAAGATTCCAGTGAATGGTTACAATGACTACTCAAGTCTGTAATTCGGTGCCTCTTTGATTATGATTACATCGTGAACATGGCTTTCACGCAAACCAGAAGGCGTGATCCGCATAAACCGGGCATTCTTCCTTAATTCTTCTATTGTGCTGCAGCCAACATATCCCATGCCTGCCTTGAGGCCACCTATCAACTGAAAAACGGTCTCTGAAAGTAATCCCTTATAAGGAACCCGGCCTACAATCCCTTCAGGTACAAGCTTAGCCTCATCCTCAAAATCCTCCTGGGAGTATCTATCCCTCCCCCCTTTCTTCATGGCCTCTAAAGAGCCCATTCCTCGATATACCTTATAGCTCCTCCCCTGAAACAGGATCGTCTCGCCCGGGCTCTCCTCTGTACCAGCAAAAAGGCCACCAATCATAACCACATGGGCGCCAGCAGCAATGGCCTTGGTAATGTCTCCTGAATACTTTATACCGCCATCCGCAATAAGGGGGATACCAGTCTTTTCAGAAACAGGTCGACAGTTCATGATTGCAGTAATCTGGGGAACACCGACCCCGGCAATAACCCTTGTGGTACATATAGAACCGGGCCCTACACCAATCTTTACCCCGTCCACACCAGCCTTGATCAGGGCCTCAGCCCCCTCTGCAGTGGCAACATTTCCGGCGATCAATTCTATTTCCTTAAACTCCTCCTTTAACGCTCTGACCGCCCTTAATACATTCTCAGAATGGCCGTGAGAGATATCGATTACAATCACATCCGCTCCTGCACCCAGTAGCGCTTCAGTCCGATCAAACATATCAGGTCCAACCCCTACTGCTGCTCCGACCCGGAGTCGTCCTAAACTATCCTTGCACGAATTCGGATATTTCTTTATCTTCTCAATGTCCTTAATAGTGATGAGACCGACCAAGCGCTTTGCATCATCAACGACCAGAAGTTTCTCTATTCGATGCTTGTGCAAAAGCCTTTTGGATTCTTCTAAGGTAATTCCAGGAGATACAGTGACCAGATTCTCGCTGGTCATCACCTCAGAGACCTTCCTCTCCAGATTCGTCTCAAAACGCAAATCCCTATTGGTAACTATCCCTACCAATTTTTCACCCTCGACCACAGGGACCCCAGAGATCTTGTACTGTTCCATCAGCCTTAGGACCTCACGTATACGCTGATTCGGATTAATGGTCACCGGGTCCACGATCATTCCGCTCTCGGATTTCTTCACCTTGTCAACTTCCCGGGCCTGACTCTTGATACTCATATTTCTATGTATAATCCCCATCCCGCCCTGCTGGGCCAGACTTATAGCGGTCCGGGATTCAGTCACGGTATCCATGGCCGCACTTAGAATAGGAATATTGAGGGAAATTCTGGGCGTTAGTTTACTCCTTACATCCACATCTTTCGGCAGCACCTTTGAATAGGCAGGAATCAATAGAACATCATCAAAGGTAAGCCCTTCTCGCGTTACAGTCTCAAACACGAAGTTTCTCCTTTATGTTGGTATTGTCCCAAACGTGAAAATATCTTCGGTATTTGGGTGGCAGCAATTCACGAATTGCCTATGATGGTTTCGTAAAAACTCATTTTGCAATGAACACTGAATAAAATTGACTTTTTACGAAACCGTCTACCCCGTCCGATGAAAAATAGATATCAAAACGATCCTTTTTTGGCAACGGTTTATTGTAACCAGTGATAGGCAGGTCAGCTGTTTCTTAAAATGCCTATCGAGAATCTTTAGCCCTTCCGGCAGGCTTGAAAAAATATGGTTCTTCCCCCCGTTTAGTTGGTAACAAAGGATTCCAGGGTTTAAGTGTTTGTTTTCTAAGGATGTTGTTTATACCTTAAGCATCCCCTTCTCTGCCTCTACCATATTCTTCTGAATCTCCCTTAACCTCTCAGCTTTAATATAATCTAAATCTCCAGATAATATATTTATGTAGCTAATTCACAGTTTCAGCCATAAACTACGTACAGAGAACGAATATGTTCAGGTGTTGTCTTTCTTCTATTAGATTTTTAAACCCTGTAATTATTTCGCTCAAATCCCTGAGTCCCTGACCCCTTGAGTCCTCACATTCTACAACTCATTTGGAGAAGGGCCAAGAAGATAAGGTAGGGTATCCATACTCTATTCCAGCCCTCTTTCTTATTGACAATATACCCTTGTTTTACTATTGATGAAAATAGAGGCAATCGAAATTCTAGAGTCAGAAGCCGTATATCAGGTAATCAAGCTATTAGCGAAAGACTACCTCGATCTAAAACCACAACGAAATATCTTGCGCCATAGTTTAACATAGGGGGGATAAGATTCGTCTCCGGAGTATTATCGGATTGGTGGCATTAGCAGGACTCGCGTGGTCCATAAGTGAAGACAGAAGACGTATACGATTAAGGACAGTCATCATTGGGCTGTTAGTCCAGGTTGTACTTGCTACCATCCTGCTTAAGCTTCCATTTTTCAAAGATATATTCATGCTCCTGAACAAGGCGGTCATTGCTCTTGAGAAGGCTACCACCGCCGGTACTTCCTTCGTATTTGGCTATCTTGGAGGCGCACCCCTCCCGTTCGAGGAAAAATTCCCCGGCGCAGAGTTCATATTAGCATTCCGGGCCCTTCCCCTAGTATTAGTCG
>DTYH01000076.1 GCA_012961955.1 Desulfobacterales bacterium
TCTACTCACCTCAGTTCCGATAACCGATGCAATGGCTATTGGTATGATATTAATAAGGATCCACTCCCCCCCAAGATAACCTCGATAGAAAATACTATCCCTGCAACAGGTGCATTGAAGATGGAAGATATGGCCCCTGCTGCTCCTCACCCAACAATGGCTATCCGTTGACGATCATTAAGGTGGAAGATCTTACCAATATTGGACCCAATGGTGGCCCCGCTTATCACAGCTGGCGCCTCCGGTCCTGCTGAACCTCCACTTGCTATGGTTAGCGAGCTCGAGATAAGGCGAGAAAAGCTTGAACGTAAGCGAAGCAGTCCACCCCTCCTGGACACACTGTAAATAATTCAGGGACACCATGACCCTCGCCTTCCTTTAGGACGTAACCGAGAAAGAGTAGCGAGAGCAAACTGCCAGCACCAGGCAACAAGAATGCATACCAATAGCTACGCCGTGGGTGCAAAAATCCGGCTATTCCGATTAGGGATCGATTGAGTATAACTGAGGCGAGACCGCTGCAGGCCCCTACCACGACCGCGATACCGATTAGAAGGAGGCACTCGTCTACCCGAGGGGTCGTGCCGCGAAGGAGGAAGGACGAAGCTTAACCTTTAAAGGCATTGTCTGCTCTGAGCGGATGAGCAGTAGTACCCATCCTTGCCTCCATCTCTGACACTCTTGAACAAAGCTCATTCGAAGACGGTCTGGTTCTCAAGAAATCCATAAAAGGCCTTTCTCGGAGCAAATAGCTTAATCTTGCAATGTGATTTAGATGAACTTTTGAGGAAGGGCTTATCATGTGGAATAGGACAAAAACAGGACGGCCATCGATCGCCCCATAGTCTACAGGTCTCTTGAGGAAACCTGTAGTAATAGACGGATCAGGGGGACTACCCTCTAAAGGAGTCCGCGGATGGGGAATGGCAACGCCGCGACCTATCCGTGTGGATGACATTTCTTCACGCTCGATGAGTCTTGCAAACAGCTCGCTACGGTCGATCGAGGGGTCAAGAGGAGCGGCTTCTACAAGTGCGTTAAGGACGCTGGAGACATCGTGTCCTTCGACTCCATGCAACACCCGCCCCTTTTTTCATTGATAAGGCGAGATTACACATTCGAGATCGATCCTCAGGTGCACAATTGTTTGGCTCTGAAGTAAACACGATATTGTGAGACTGGGCCCACTTCTTCAGGTCTTTCTCAAGGAATACATGCTCCCCTTCAAAGTCATAAACAGGTATCTTACCCTGACGAATCCAGCGCTGTAGCGTACTTACAGGCAGGTTAAGTAACTTTGATACTTCGTGAATAGAGAGCTGCATCTCCTTAATCCCATATTGTACGATCTCGAAGAAGGTCTTTTGTAAACGACTTTCGACACTCTGGGAGTAAAGCGCTTGAGATATTCAGCCTCAAAAAATGCTAACTCTTTGAAGGCACAAGACCAAATTTTAGCATCTTGCATGAACGTCTCAAGGGGACCCAAAACGGTCGTGAAGTAAACCCCGTTAGAATTTGGCACGGGGCATTAAACCCCGCCCCGTAAGACCTTCGGTCTCTTATGGGGCCCATGTGAGAAAAGCGGCATATCTCGATTTTGATCCCGTCCGTGCCTCCGCCCCGGGCTTTTCTAACGGGGAAAACAAAATCGACCTTTTACAAGATCGCCATATTTGATACAATCCCTTTTCCGAAAGCAGGTAACATAAAATAATTAAAAAAAAATTTAAAGACAATCGGGTATATATCAATCAAAAAGTCGTCCTAGCTCCTTACTACACAACTGGAAACTTACTTAAAGTCCTATCCTTTTACAGCCTATCCATGGATGGAGACTGTTTAGCTGATACTAATCCATGTGGCATAACGCGTAACACCTTAACCTATTGAAACAAACCTAGCGACATCAGTGGAATTTTACACCACCACGATTTCGGTGGCACTAAGATCCCACGCTACATCTGGTTTTGCTTACAAAAGGATTGTGCAGATAACTATCTTTACCCCGTTAGAAAAGCCCCGTGCGGAAGCACGGGGTTAAAATCAAAATATTACACCTCGCTTTCACACGGGGTTTACCGCCCCGTGTGAAATTCTAACGGGGGTTTACGTGCAATGTGTTCCCGGCCAGTGCATCGCGTATCGTGTATGCTGAACCGCAAGTTCAGTTCGAACCTGATCCAAGTGACTTGTTTGAAAATACTAAAGTTTTATATGTTAAGGCTAATTATGTTGCATAACCCTAACCTGTTATCATGATTCAAATAATTTTAGCTGCGCCCCCTGTTTTGATGTACGTGAGCATCTTCCCTCAAAAGGCTTTTCAAACCTCTTCAAGTCATCTTCGATGTCTTCCAAGAACGGTGAAATAGTCTGTATCCTTCTTTTTCCGAGGTATAGTCTTTTCTTGGCATGAGTTAAAAAGATCTTCTCTTTAGCCCTTGTCAACCCAACATAAAACAGTCTCCTCTCTTCTAATATGTCTGTTTCCCCATCCCTGCTTCTCCGAAATGGGATAAGACCGTCTTCGCAGCCGGTGATAAAGACTATTGGAAATTCTAGACCTTTGGCCGCATGGATAGTCATCAGAGTCACCTTTTCTGCCCTGGGCTCATACAGGTCCGCGTCCGTCTGAAGGGCCAAATGGGCTAGAAAATCGTTGATCCTTTTACCATATAACTCGGCTGACTTGAGCAAATACTTCAGGTTTTCATTAAATTCCCCTTCTCTGTTGAGGTTACACGATTTCTCAAAATAATCGAGTATTTTATGTATTTGATCCAGAATCGTCTTTCCCTGCAGACTAATCTTCAACTGAGCCAGGTCGTCTAACAATCTCTTAACTCGCTCTTTTTGTGTCTCTTCTAATCGATGGTTGAGGGCTATCTGCTCGATTGCCGTCAAGAGTGGATAACCATTTTCCTCTGCCCATGCCTTTAAGGCCTTGATAGTCTCCTTATCTATCCCTCTAGGAGGAAAATTCAATATACGTTCTATATCTGGATCAGATGCGATTGACCAGATGGACCTTAGATAGGAAATAAGCTCGGCTAAGCCTCTTAGTCTAAACGCCTTTTCTCTCTCCATTCTCTGATACGGAATCCCTGAACGAAAAAAGGCCTCCTCTAGTATCCTTCCCTGATCATTGATCCTATACAGCACTGCAAAATCGGAAAATCCGCGTCCCCTTCTTTCTCTTGTCGGATCTATACGTCCGCTGTCCAGGGAAAAGTGGCTAACACCCCCAAGTATCGATTCAATGGTCTTGACTACAAATTCCGCTTCGGCCTTTTCAGTAGGAAGTTCAGAAACGGTAACGTTTCTCTCTCCGTGGATCCCAGACCAGAGATGAACCCCCTTTCCACCCACTCTTTTCTTTCTCAGAACCTGAGCAGAGGCCTTCAGAATGGTTTCTGTTGATCGATAGTTTCGTTCCAGGCGGATGACCTTGGCATCCGGGTAGTCTTTTTGAAATCGATAAAAGTACTGGACATCCGCGCCTCTAAAGCCGTATATGGCCTGGTCCGGATCTCCTATTGCACATATATTACCATCTTTTGGAGCAAGCGTGAGAATGAGCCGATATTGGGCATAATTGATGTCCTGAAACTCATCCACAGATATATAGCTATACCTTTTCTGATACTTTATTCCGATCCTTTTGTCCCTCTCAAGAAGGAGGACCGTCTTAAAAATCAGGTCTTCAAAGTCCATCAAACGATTCCTTTCCAGAATCTCCTCATACGTTCGATAAATAGAACAAAACGAAGCGGTAAGTGGTTCTGACAAAAGACCGGCCAAATCATCTTCAGGCGACAGGAGCATCTGTTTGGCTCGGGAGATAAGGTTGGATATTATTTCCGTGTTAAATTCAGCAGGTAAACTGCCATCCCCAACCTTGTCTATTGCATCTCTGATGAAACCCATTCTATCTCTCTCATCTACTATGGAGATACCATCCTCTATTCCCAAGGCCTCCCTTTCTTGACGAATGATGTCAAAACATAGGCTGTGCAATGTCTTGATAGTGACCAAATCCAGAATTCTTCTGCTCCTACAGAGTCCTTTTAGCCTCTCTTTCATCTCCTCGGCGGCCTTATTGGTAAAGGTCACGGCCAATATCTCCTTAGGGTGGGATATTCCTTGATCGATTAGAAAAGCGATTCTGTGAACGATAGTGCGGGTCTTTCCCGTCCCCGGACCTGCTACAATCAATAGGGGTCCGTCAATGAATTCTACGGCCTCCTTCTGGACTGGATTAAGACCCTCAATCACTCGTGAACCTTTTTCATGGCTAAGGATATTCTTATCAGAAGACGCAAGAACCCCATATTGAGCAGAAGCCTCTGGATACTCCTCTTGGCGAAGTGATCGATCGAAAGAAGAAGGGCCATGTTCCTTCCGGGTTAGCTCAAATGCAACCTGAAACAGAGCCCTCTGACCTAAAAACTGGTCTCGTTCATGCTCTGCAAAGATCTTAACACTTCCGAATTCACCGTCGTATCCCGGAGTAATATAAACCTCGTGTTTTCTCATCCGCCTGATCGCCTCCGCAAGTATTGGAGAGCCATTCCTTTCAATCTCCTCCAGGGGGGATTTAATCAGGATTTGAAACTCCGGTCCGATCCCTTTTAATAGCTGTTGGTATAATTCCTCCACCTTTTTGCTCTTTGGCCCCACGCGGAGCACTTCACCAAGTATATCGGTCAGAGGGAGGAGGCTGATAAATGGATGAGCCCCTTTGGGCTTTTCTCCATCCATCCTATCGGCCAGTTCCTCCACCCGATACATCACCCCGATCGTAACCGGTTTTCCGCAGACTGGACAGATCCCCTTGTGAAGCATCGTTTCCTCAGGGGAGAATCTAACCCCGCACTTCCTGTGGCCGTCAAAATGGTATTTGCCTTCCTCCGGGAAGAACTCGATCGTCCCCAAAAATCGCTCAGGGTCTCCTGACTTCAATGCCTCCCTGATCCCAGCGTATGAAAATGAGGTATTGAACAGGCTTGCCTCCCTTCCTAAATTTGCTGGCGAGTGTGCATCAGAATTGGAAACCAGGGTCAATCCGTCCAGTTGAGAAACACGCCAGTTCATTCCTGGGTCTGATGAAAGCCCGGTCTCTATAGCAAATATATAAGGTGTTAGATCCTCAAAGCATTCTTCTAATGAATCAAAGCCAGATCTGGAGCCGAGGATCGAAAACCAGGGAGTCCATATGTGGGCCGGGATGAGAACGGCCTCCTCTGAAACCTCAAGTATCATCTCAAGAAGCGTTTTTGAGTCCAGGCCGAGTATCGGCCTTCCGTCAGAGCCCAGGTTTCCGATACGTTTCAGCTTCTGGTTTATCCTGTCGGCTGTTTCGAAATCAGGAGCAAACACAATATTATGAACCTTGCGTACTTTACCCCCTTTTTTATAGATGCTGCTGATTTCAACACTTAGGAGGAAACGGACAGGCATTCTGCAGGACGCAGGAACCATATCCTCACGGAGGGCGGCGATATCTCTCTTCAGCTTAAAAAGCCCCTCTTCTGCTGGTTCTAATTTTTCCCTCAGTTCTGAAAACCATAAAGGGTGAGTAAAGTCGCCCGTGCCCACCACACTTATCCCTTTCAGCTGTGCCCATACATGTATGTATTCAAGATTCAGGTTCTTGGCTGTGGCACGGGAAAGGTATGAATGGATATGAAGGTCTGCGATAAACTCCATCTCGATTCCTGCAATAATCCCTGGTTGTATAACAAATACGCCACTTATTAACCGTTCACTGGAATACCCATCATGTAAACGACTGATTTTCCATAATACAACAACTAGGATTATATTTCCATACACATGTTTAATTTACAATTATTATTTGACTGGTTATCGGTTTTAATAGCGAGTTCATGTCCACAAGTAGGGTGCCGTAACGAGACCTTTGCATAACCCGCCTGAAAGACCCACCGGGGGGGCCAAATCCTGAACCGTTTGAGACCAGAAGCCGAGCATCAGTGGCGGGACAGGAACGTCCTGCCTATCGTAGAATAACGCGAGTGGGCCGTGAGCTGACACCTTCATGAGCAAGCCCACATGGATGGGTCAAAAAGCTTATACGAACGAGTAAAAAAGGGTTACGTAAGGGTGTCGTGCCCATGTAAGCGTTCATGTATCAGGCTTAACCTGTTGGGATTGGCATAACGTAACCTTATACTATGGAAGGTTACTTAGGCACATCCTATCATTAGTCATTGTTTTTAGAGGGTGTGCCACCACAGCCCAATACAATACGGTAAAGGTTTCCATCCTCAGATGATCTGGTCGGCAGAGTCAGCTCCAGCTACTTCGGGTCATTTCAGGAGCTTGTGTAAACCTGATTTTAGCAATGATGGCAATCTGGATTTAGTGGCTGGAATGTCGGTGTCTGAACGATTCAGTATTTATTTCTGGCTGTGTGTGCTGGACGACTCGACCAGGTAGAGAATTATCGGATTCTTACAAAAAGGGATATCCGTTGCATAGCCGTATGGGATGCCAACAATGACGGATTTCCCGATATCGTGTTCACGAGCTGCGGACATACCAATGGTGTCCGGGCTTGGTTAAACAGAGGAAATGACAGGTGGGAGAAAGGGGTACGTGCGACAAAATCTGGGCGTTTTGAAGGGGTTACCCTTTATGACGTAAATAAAGACGGAAATCTAGATGTTGCAGCAAACTGTACGTCAGATATCGAGGGCGGTATCGAGTCTGGCTAGGAGATGGCCACGGAAAATGTATTAGAGAAGTAGGACCGATAAATGCAAATACGTTCCGGGATGTAGTAATATCAGACCTTAATGGACATGGCTATCCTGACCTCCCAGCAACAGGTTGGGGGGCTTATGGAACCCTCGGTGTGTGGCCGGGCTCGTAAATGGTGAACTGGCGCGATGTTTCCGAAAAGATAAAGGGAAACTACTGGGGGATTGGCGCAGGAGATATCAATGGTGGCGGTAAGATTGACCTGGCTGTCTGCACGTGTCAGAACGGACTTGAGATAATGGTACGGGGACGGAACTAGTCGTTTTACATGATCGAATTCGTATTTAGCAAAGGCGGGTGTTTCTGGGATGTGCCACTTCAGCACATCGACCAGTGGGATCGAAATAGTAGCAAGCTCCTTTGGCTGAAAGGGAATCAAGCTCTGGTTAAACACGGGGCGTGGAAGATGGAAGTCTATAAAAGTGTGGCTCCCAGACCGGTACGCCGATTGCCAGATAGCAATCGGTGATTTTAATAACCCCTAATCTGAGCGATTTTCCGGACAAAAAAACCACCCAACAGGCTTAACCTTGTGGTATAAAAGGGAAACCCCAAGGTACCCTTTACCAACAAGTCAAACCCATTGGGTGGGAGGTAAAGATGCAACGTCATACTACAGAATACGTCAGTTTCGAAATTATTATCGACAACATTGATATTACCAACGACACCTTGACAAGCCGTGGTGGCTTGAGCCTGTTTGTGCGGTATCTGCGTGGAATGGCTCTGTATCCTCACCTGGAGCGGCTCTTCGGCACCATCCGCAAGACCGCCAAGGGCCAACCGGTTTGTGAGGTTTTCAAGCAAGTCTTCTCCTTCTTCCTGGATGGCACGAACCGCCATCTGGTCGCCTTTGCCGTCTCAAAGAAGATGAGGGCTACACTGGGGCCATTGAGAAGAAGTCTGAGGCAATGCCTTCTTCCCATGCGGTGAAGTGGCGGCTTCGGGTGGTGGAGCCTCTGGTGGTTGTGCTTGGCCTGGATACCATGGTCATGGATAACAGCGAGGCGGCAAAGCGGCACGGGGTCAAACCCACCTACAAGAAGATCA
>DTYH01000077.1 GCA_012961955.1 Desulfobacterales bacterium
AGAAGAGAAAGAAGAGGAAAAAGGCTCTTGATGATAACCAGAGGGTGCTGTTGGCCAAGGATAGGTCGGATTCGATCACAAGCTCGCAAGGAGTAAATAACAGATTTCTCGAAAAGGGTCCGAGTAAGGTTATTCGTATTGCCCAGGGATTTTCACAACCCGAGTTTTGGGTCAAAACAAAACAGTTTATTCGTGAGGTAAAGATAGAGCTCAAAAAAGTAACCTGGCCTACACGTCAAGATACTTTGGCCTCTACCCTAGTAGTTCTCGTAATGGTAATCATTATTTCTGCCTTTTTAGGGATCGTTGACGTGGGGTTATCCAGCTTAGTTCGTTTGATCCTTGAATGAGAGTGATCGTAGGGCTCAGACTGGTTATGTTCCATTTGGCCAGGGCTTATTTTCAAGAAATGTCTTGATGGTTGCACGCAGGAACCCGTACAACAGTCCCTAAAATGATGATTATGCGAAACTTAGAGACTTTGATCTGCATCGTGTAAAGAGAAACCTTATCCCGTAAAGGGTTGCAATAGGAGCATTGAAAGTGGCATTAAAATGGTATGTAGTTCATACATATTCAGGGTACGAGAATAAGGTCAAGGCTGTATTGGAAGAGCGAATATCTACTTATCCTCATCCCGAGCATTTTGGCGAAATATTGGTTCCTACAGAGCAGGTTGTGGAATTAGTCAAAGGACAGAGAAAGACCTCCTCCAGAAAATTTTATCCTGGATACATCCTGATACATATGGACATGAACGAGTCTTCCTGGCATCTGGTTAAGAGTACACCTAAGGTAACAGGTTTCTTAGGGGGGGACGAGACGCCAACCCCTATTAGCGAGGAGGAAGCTAATCGGATCATAGGCCAGATGGAAGATGGGAAGATGAAGCCCAAACCCAAATTTTTGTTCGAACCAGGGGATGAGGTTAGGGTAATAGATGGTCCATTTACCAATTTTCATGGAACTGTAGATGCGGTAAAGCCCGAAAAGGGGAAGATTAGGGTGCTGGTAAGTATTTTTGGACGGGCTACACCGGTTGAGTTGGAGTTTGTTCAAGTAACGAAGTTATAGGCACATATTTTGCTAGATCTTACGAATATAAGGCTTTAAATCTGTACGGTTAAAAAAATTGGTACGTTATAGGAGTAGCTGAGAATATGGCAAAGAAGATAATAGGTTCGATTAAGCTACAGGTGCCAGCCGGCAAGGCCAACCCATCTCCCCCGATTGGACCCGCATTAGGCCAGTACGGAGTCAATATAATGGAGTTCTGTAAGGCCTTTAATGCCAAGACGGCCAATCAGGAGGGGATGATCATTCCGGTAGTTATTACTGTTTATTCGGATCGTTCATTCTCTTTTGTTACCAAGACGCCACCGGCATCAGTATTATTAAAAAAGGCTGCCAAGATTGCCAAGGGCTCTGGTACTACCAAGCATGAAAAGGTGGGCAAGGTGACGCGGGAGCAGATTGAGGAGATCGCAAGACTGAAGATGCCTGATTTGAACGCACATGACATGGCTGCAGCCTGCAAGATTATTGAAGGTACAGCGAAGAGTATGGGGATTGAAATCATTAAATAGTAGGGGATTGTAGGTAGAATCATGGCAAGACGAGGAAAAAAGTACAAGACAGCGCTGGAGAAGGTTGATAGAAATAAGAAGTACGACTTTACTGAAGCGGTCAGTTTAGCGTTGAGCCTTTCCTATTGCAGATTTGATGAGTCTGTTGACGTGGCGGTTGGTCTAGGAGTGGATCCCAAGCATGCTGATCAGATGGTTCGTGGAACAGTGGTTTTGCCTCATGGTACTGGGAAGGAAGTTCGTGTCTTGGTCTTTGCCAAAGGAGAGAAGGAAAAAGAGGCAAAAGATGCTGGCGCCGAATTTGTGGGAAATGATGACCTAATAGAAAGGATTAAGGGTGGATGGTTAGAGTTTGATAAGGCAGTAGCTACACCAGACATGATGGGTGCTGTGGGACGACTGGGGAAGATCTTAGGGCCCCGTGGACTAATGCCCAATGCGAAGTCAGGCACAGTGACCTTTGATGTGGCTCGTGCTGTAAAAGAATTAAAAGCTGGAAAGATCGATTTCAGAGTGGATAGAAAGGGTATTGTTCATGCGTCCATGGGAAGGGTCTCTTTTGGAGTGGAAAAGATCCTTGAAAATCTAGGTACGTTCTTTGAGACCCTTATTCGTCTTAAACCGGCAAGCAGTAAAGGGACGTACTTTAAGAATATTGCCATTTCTACCACCATGGGTCCTGGAATAAAGGTGGACCCATCCTATATAAAGGGTTTAAGATACTGAAGTACGGGGTCTAAGATCCGGAGGCCAGCCTACAGGCTTGGAGGCAGGAGGATGGGGCCAGCGCCTTGGAGAGAGGACTTAGATAATTGGTAGATGATTAAGAAAGGAAGGGTGGCGATCCATTGAAGCGAGCGGAGAAAGAAA
>DTYH01000078.1 GCA_012961955.1 Desulfobacterales bacterium
GGAGCTAAGCAGGCAAGGATGTATTTTGAAGGTTCGATGGTTGCTGCCTCGTTTGCCGAGGCAGGAGATCACGAAACAGCGAAGCAGGTTATGTCTGAGGCATTGAAGAATATTGAGCAATTATTACAAGAATCAGAAAAGGCGGGTATTCTTTATCATCTAACCATGAAATTGGGAAGCCCTGAGAAGGAAATCATCGATTATGTAAATGAGCACAGGGACGTTGTTCTGGCTATTTATGATCCACCCCGGCCAGATGCCGGTGTGGTGAAAAAGAAGGCAGTACCCGCTGAGATAAAAGAGAACTTGCCTATCCCCGTGGTAATGGTCCAAGACCAGAAGTAAACCACGTTAGAATTTCCCACGGGGTATTAGACCACGCGTTCACCCTCATAAACAGGATTCCCCTGGGGAAGTTTAAGGGTGCGGAGGAGAGGAATAATGTATCGATTTTAACCGCGTGCTTCTGGAGAGGGCTTTTAATCACGGGAAGGAGGACAAGGGTCGAGGGTATGGAGTGGCCTTTTTGGGGTACAAGGGATAAAGATGTAGGGTGTAATAGGTCAAATCTTACCCTGGAAACGGTTTTCGCAAAGGGCGCCCCGCCCTAACTCCTTAGAACCAAAAGTTACCTAGTATATTAAAAGAAAGGAGTTAGGTATGAAAAGGATTCTACTACTTGAGCAAAAGTTGGATGAGAGCACTACCGCAATCCAGTATGCATATAGGATAGCAAAGAGGGATGGTGCTGAGGTTTTATGTCTTTTCCTCATCCCATCATCCATGACGACTGCCGATTGGATAGAGACGCAGGAACGTGTTGTGGGAGAGGATATAAAAAAGGCCGAAAGGATTGGGATGAGGATAAAGCAGAGGTTTGAGGATGAAGGGATACGATTCTCTTATCGTGCCATCAGGTTTCAACCTACAATCTTCATGAAGGAGTTGGAAGCGTCTATGCCTGTAGATCTGGTCATTGCGGGAAGATTGACATCCCCTGTGGAGGTGGCCGATCTTGGTTTGGGGAGTATTGGAGATCTGGGTGTGCGTCTTAACTGTCCGGTAATTGATGCAGAGGCTATGCAGAAGAGTTTTGAGCCGATCTCTCCAAGGCTGTGGCGACGATTTATTCTATATGGAATCGGATCAGCCCTCATGTATTTTGTGTTCTTCCCCAATATCAAGCATCTCAACAAGTTCTACATGGGTGGCGGGATCCTGGCTGGGTTGGCCATAATGGTGACGGTAGCAGTGCATGCATGGGTATACGGTAGTACCACGGAGTGTCTGCCGAAATTTATCAGAATGGATAAAGACTAACCAGGTTACGAATAAGGAGGATGAACAATGCACGGTGAAGTTGTAACTGAAATTATTGACAAGATGGGTATTGTAACCCAGATCTTTGGTAATCACCCTCATTATATGTTGGTAATGGTCTTGATCGGCTTCATAGGTGGCACACTTTCTGGCTTTATCGGCTCAGGAGGCGCCTTTTTTATGACACCTGCAATGATGAACCTGGGGGTGCCGGGTGTCATGGCGGTGGCGGCCAATATAACCCACAAGTTTGGTAAGGCCATGATGGGACAGAAGAAGCATGGTGAGATGGGCCATGTGGATAAGAAACTGGGGATAATTCTCCTTATTACCGCCCTCGCTGGTATCAGAGTTGCAGTTGTGGTAAATGGATGGTTCTTCGAGCACATGGGCAAGGCAGGATCCAGTCTGTATGTAAGCGTCGTTTTCTGTGTAACCCTTTCTATCATCGGGGTTTTCATGCTGAGGGATGCACTAAGAAGCCGACGGCCTGGTGCCAGTGGTCCATCCGACCGCTTTGTCAAAATGGCCCGCAAGTTCCAGATCAAACCCCTTGTCTACTTCAAGGTAGCCAATGTGCGTATCTCCTTGATCGTCATGATAGTCATCGGTTTTCTCATCGGCTATATGGCTGGAACTATCGGTGTAGGAGGTTTTATTGGGGTTCCTGCCATGATTTATATATTTGGCGTCCCCACTGTGGTAGCTGCAGGTACAGAGCTCTTCCTGGCTATGTTTATGGGGGCATTTGGCGCATTCAACTATGGTGTAGAGGGCTACGTTGATCTCAGGCTCACCCTACTGCTATATGCTGGCTCACTGGTCGGTATATTTGTGGGGGCTATAGGTACTAAACTGGTTAAGGAGCTTTACATCCGGATGGTCACTGCTCTACTCATCCTCCTGTGTGTAGTCTCGCGTGCCTTGGCGGTGCCACAATACCTTGGTGAACTGAAGTGGGTAAGCTTTACGCAGCACGTCGCCAGCCTTTGCGAACTGGGAAGTAAGCTCTTCCTTTTCGGGAGCGGTGTCACAAGTACAGCCATTATCCTGTACCTTGTATTTAGAGTCCACCTGAGAGAGCAGCGCCTTTTTCGGTTGTATCGCCCTGAAGCGATGCCAGTTGCTTCCATACGGAGATAAAGAGGACGATGTTTGAGTACAAGAGGATACTGGTAGCAACGGATGGATCAGAGTTCAGTGATGAGGCATTGAGACAAGCCGTATCACTGGCTAAGAAAAATAACGCACGGCTTACAGCGGTATCAGTGGCATATACTGCGCGCCCATGGGTCCTTAAGGATGCAATCCGACAGGAAGCCGAAAAGGCCTTGCTTCGTGCGAAGGAACTCGCTGAACAAGAAGGGGTTGTTCTCAGGACCCGTATAGAAGAAGGGTATCCGTTTGAAAAGATCATCGAGGTGGCAAAGGAACTAAAAAGCGATCTCATCGTTATGGGTAGCCATGGCCATACCGGAATCGGCAAGATATTGATAGGGAGTGTTACCGAAAGGGTCATCGGTGGAGCGCCCTGCCCCGTGTTAGTGGCGCAAAAGAAAGAATAAACTCCCTCCATAAAGAGGATCACAAGGTTCCAATTCTAGGGGCAAGGTTTTACTTGCTTTCGCTGGTATTGTATGCAATATTATAGTATGTACTATCTTGAAACAAAGGGGTTGCATCAGACTCAAGGCGAAGTTACGAGACAGCATACAGGAGGGAAGATACAAGATTATAGTTATCCGGATGATTCTATGTAATTACAGGCGACATTTTATACACGAGCGTACGCAACTTATAAAGTGTTACGTGAATAGCTACAAAAACCCTGCCCCACAACATTTGTGGAAAAACGATTACCACAAACTTCCCGGAACAAACTATATCTACGGGCGATATGTTCCCGCCCAGTGCATCATGTATCCTACATCCTGTATCGTATATCCGGTATCCGACTTGTCATTTGAGGTGGCCGGGCTTGTTTCAAGAGGCCAAAGTGTTACGACAGTATCACTGAGAAATGAAAAGTTTCGTTTGGAGCCTGCAATGATAAGCCTTTGCACAATCCCTTTCCCCTCGTTCGAATGAGCTTCTTAACCCATCCCTGGGCTGTCTCACTGAGGTCTCAGTTCACAGCGTATTTCGGTTATTCTACGATAGGCGGGACATGGCTGTTCCGCCATTAAGACTCGGCCTTGTGACCTTAAACGGTTCAGGATTTGCCCACTGCCGCGGTCCGTTGACCCCGTTAGAATACCCAGTGGGGGGATAGGGGGGTACATTGCCCATTTGTGAAATTGTACCGGACCTGAGTGCGTGCCTTAAGAGGCTTATAATGCCCGGTGAAAGTGGTTGTTGAAACGTCTCGATAAGTACCGGCAGGGGAGATTTAGGAGATAACAGGTCCAGTGTGAAGGTCACGTGGCTGACCAGTGCACTTCTGGGGTTTTACAAAAGAGCTGGAACGAATTGATGGTTGGGCATGAGGATTAGTATCAGAAGGAAGATCGCATTATCCTTCTCAGTCTTTATACTGATCAGCGGGTTGATATGGGTTTTAACGTATTACACCTACTATCTTATCGGTTACAGACTCGAGGTAATAGGGTTGAAAAATGACGTCCTCAATACAATCCTTGAAGCCCGCCGTTACGAGAAAAACTACTTTTTATACGGGGATAAAAAGAATATAGAACAGGCCCTTTCCTATATTCGACAAGCGGAGATAAAACTCACGAAGATAGCCCGGGAATACGGAAAATACGCCTTGATAAAAGGGTTTGATGAGGATTTGGATGATCTCCTGGAATATGAGAATTCCCTGGCTGTGTTTTTAGATACCTATAAAGGCGATGGTAGTTTAGATCTCGGTGGTGATGAAGATAAAAACCTTTTGTGGTATCAAGGGGAGATCAGGACTCTCGGAAGGAGAATCACTCACAATATTGAAGACATAGTAGCTAAAGAATGGCAATACGTTCAGCGCTTGGCGGAAAAATCAAGGGACTATCTTGTTTTCGCCTTAGCGGCCGTTTCCATCTTATCCATCCTTACTGCCCTCTATTTGGCCTTCAATGTGAATCGTCCCCTGAGGTGTATTGAGGATGCCATTCACAAGGTAGCCAAAGGAGACTATACAAATGTACCCACCATATCGACTGGTGACGAATTTGAATCGTTAGTGGCCAGTCTTAACAACATGATTAATGAACTGAACAAGAGGAGTGAACAACTCATTCAAACGGAAAAGTTGGCCTCCCTTGGGACCTTGACGTCTGGTGTGGCCCATGAATTGAATAATCCCCTGAATAATATCTCCACCTCCTGTCAAATCCTGCTCGAAGAGCTGGAAGACGATAATCTGGAATATAAAAGGGAGCTGTTGATGGAGACAGAAAGGCAGATTGAAAGGGCAAGGGATATCGTTAAGGGCCTCCTGGAATTTTCCAAGGTAAGACCATTCAGCTTGAAAACGGTCAATCTTAGGGGTTTGGTAGATGAGACAATCAGGCTAATCAAAGGGGAGATACCTGCCAATATTAGCCTTAAAGTAGAGGTGCCCGAAGGTATCCGAGCAGAGATGGACCCTCGGCGCATCCAGCAGGCCATGCTCAATCTAATACTAAACGGTATGCAGGCCATGGAAGATGGTGGAGAGTTGACCATTAAGGCCTGGGTGGAAGAGGATAAAGGGGAGCTCTATTTTCAGGTACAGGATACGGGTAAAGGGATACCTGAAGAGAATCTTACAAAGATTTTTGACCCCTTCTTTACTACAAGTGATATAGGTAAAGGGTCTGGTCTGGGGCTTTCCATCACCCACGGAATTATTGAACAGCATCGGGGGCGAATAGAGGTAGCCAGTGAACTAGGCAAAGGGACCACCTTTACCGTTATCTTGCCTATTGGAGAGGTAAATAGTGCCACCGTATAAGGAAACCATACTTGTTGTGGAAGATGAGGATATAGCCCGTAAGAATCTGGAATATATCCTGAAGAAAGAGGGGTACGAGGTTATTTCGGTGGAAAGTGGGGTAAAGGCCTTGGAGTTACTGGAGTCACGCACCTTTGATCTGGTTATAACGGACCTCAAGATGGAAAAGGTGGACGGCATGGGTGTCTTGGAGAAGAGCAAGGAACTTCAGCCTTTTACCGAAGTGATCATGATTACAGGGTACGCTACTGTGGATTCAGCAGTGGAAGCCATGAAGGAAGGTGCATACCACTACATTGCCAAGCCTTACAAGCTTGATGAGGTTCGCAGGATCTCAAGAGAAGCCCTTATTAAACGCAGACTTCGCCTGGAAAATCTCGAACTTAGATCTTTCCTGAAGAGATTTCAGCAGGTTCCGTTCATTGTGGGTAGGAGCAAGGAGATAAAGTCGATCATGAAGACTATCCGTCAGATCGCGCCTTCGGATACCAATGTCCTGATATTGGGAGAGAGCGGAACTGGCAAGGAACTGGTGGCAAAGGCTATACATAACCTGAGCCCCCGTTTCGAAAAGAAGTTCATAGCGTTTAACTGTGGATCATTTACAGAAGAACTCATGGCGAATGAACTTTTCGGTCATGAAAAAGGTGCCTTTACAGGGGCCACTCAAGTCAAACCTGGCCTCCTTGAGGTAGCACAGGGGGGGACCGTCTTTCTGGATGAGATTGGCGATATGCCACTCGCCATGCAGGTCAAACTGCTCCGGGTAATCCAGGAAAAAGAGTTTTTAAGGGTTGGAGGGGTAAAACCTATCCCTGTGGATGTCCGGTTCATTGCAGCAACCCACCGTGATCTCAAGGATGATGTGGAGAAAGGGCTCTTTCGGCAAGACCTCTATTATCGGCTCAATGTGATCACTATCAACCTACCTCCCCTTGCCAGTCGTACGGATGACATTCCCTTGCTGGTTCATCATTTTTTGTCTCAGAAGAGTCAGGCAATGAAAAAAGATATCCATGAAGTTGAACGGGAGGCCATGGATCTGTTATGTCAATATAGCTGGCCAGGAAATGTTAGAGAATTGGAA
>DTYH01000079.1 GCA_012961955.1 Desulfobacterales bacterium
ATGAACAGCATGTTGCCAAAGCGGTGTTTGATAACGTGGCTCATGCCGGCTGTCTTTCGGCACCTAATATCCGCTATATGTTATCTCCTCTGGCAGTTTTTAATGGTGATGTATTATTGGCTGCGCAGTCGCCCTTTGACAAAATCGCCCAGCAGGTTGCCGATGAGCGAGTCGGTGGAACGCTCGGCCAGATAGAGATGAGCCAGGTAGTTCCTTCTTTGATTTTAGTTATTATGTGTGGTACGTCTCTACAGTTAATCTCTGGCATCTCTCTATTCTAGAGCGTTAGCGTTGTGATAGTTGATACTTATAATCGGATCTTTCTTTTATTGTAGCAGTTTAGTTCCTTGTAATAAGTTTTGTCTGTTACGTAGTTCTTTCTAACTCGTAGATTAGCAATGGATATATTTCTTTGCTTCGGAGCATGAAAGAAGTTTGAGAGAAATCAACAGGTGAGCCCATTAGAGGTGCCGCTTTAGTCCCTGTTCCAAAATTGTCAAAACCGTTCGCAAGATCGACTTCTTACAAAGTCTAAGGTGTTACCTGAACAAACTTTATTTGGCTGAATAGTTACTATCTGACGGGTTCACCGAGTATCTGCGTTTCTTAATATCATGAGCATGACTATGGATAACACAAAACCGAGTATGCTGATGACTTGTGATATGGAAAATATACCAAATACGAATATACCCCGGAAATCCCCTCGAAAAAATTCGATCCCAAAACGTGTTATGGTATAGAGGAGGACATAGGTCCAGAATATTTGACCAGGAAACCTTTGTATCCTGTGCAGTCCGACTAGAATCAGAAAGATGCCAAAGGCATTAAGTGAAGAATAAAGCTGGGTCGGGTGTAAAGGAATCCCTTTTGGGGCAAGTGATTCAAAACGGGTAAAGGTTACCGCCCAGGGAAGGCTACACTCTTTTCCGTAACAGCAACCAGCAAAGAAACAGCCAATTCTGCCCACAGCCTGGCCTATAGCTATAGATGGAGCAAAGACGTCGGCTGTTTTCCAGAGGTCAAGTCGATGTTTTCGTACGTAGAAAAAAAAGGTGAAAAATGTGAGGATAAACCCACCATAGAAGACTAGACCGCCATGCCATATCCTGAACATCTCCATGGGGTCTTTCCGGAATATTTCGGGGTTGATAAGTATATATAGTAACCTGGCTCCTGCTATCGTCGAGATAAGAAGATAGAAGGAAAGGTCCAGTATCCTATTTGTATCCATCCCTGCTGGCCTTGCCCTACGAATAGCTAAGTCTATACCCAATAGAAAACCCGCAGCAACGAATACGCCATAGGTGTGAATTACAAAAGGGCCAATCTGAAACAGGATAGGATACATATGTTCTCTTGAAATCTTTGGGCGTTTGGCAACCTTGACAGACTCGTAAAAAGTCATTTTGCTCGCACAGAGAGCAAAATTAGACTTTTTATAACACTTTGAAAAAAGTTGTAACCGGTTAATCTTGCGGACGATTTTGAACAATTTTGGGATTCAAGATCTGTCCGGCGTTAAAAATTTCAAACTGTTTGAGGGCGTTAGCCCGAGTTTCTGAAATTCGGCCAGGCAAATCTTGAATCCCAAAATTGTTCGTCCCGTTAGAAAAGGCCTGTTCAGAGAAATGGGGTCAAACTGAATCACGTGTGAATGATCAGCAAATCTCAAATCCATAGGGTCTGTACGAATTTCTGACGGGGTTCACGAAAGTGAGCAAGATTGACTGATTACAACATCATGAGTCGATTTCTTCAAAACGGTAAACTGTTACCACCTTTTACGAGACCGTCAACCTTCACTTGGCAAAGGATTCCAATCAAGGGTTCCCTCTTTTCAACAATTGTAAACAGTAGATGGCCACACCTGCTGATACAGCACTATCAGCGACGTTAAAGGCCGGCCAGTGAAAGCTCCCGATATAGAAATCGAGGAAGTCGATCACTTCCCCGAAACGGATACGATCGATAAGATTTCCGATGGCCCCACCGATAATCAGGGAGATAGATATTGCTATAACATTTCTGTTCGGTGAAAGCTTGAAATAAAGATGATAGAACAAGACACCCAATGCAGTACACGTTATCACCAGAAAGAAGATGGTCCGCGTAAACGAGACCCTCCCGGCAAGTATTCCAAAGGCACC
The DNA here is from genome assembly GCA_012961955.1 of Desulfobacterales bacterium. Lineage (GTDB taxonomy): Bacteria > Desulfobacterota > Desulfobacteria > Desulfobacterales > DTYH01 > DTYH01. The sequence goes on from DTYH01000079.1 coordinate 2,151, forward strand.
ACCAGTGTTACGGATGTAGGTCAGGCTAAAGAAACCAGGGATTACCTCCAGGGTTTCGTGCAATGAAAGGTTCCGGACAATGATCCATTTGCCAATCTGATCCAAAAGGATGACGAGGCCGATAATTACTATAAAGATCGTATGTTGTTTTTTGAAACGATTAGTGTTATTCATATACCCATCGCCTTTAGGGATTCAAGGCAACGCTGACAGACAGTGTTATGCGTTTCATCTTTCCCAACAGAGACATCATGGACCCAACATCGTTCACACTTGAGGCCGTCGGCTGGTTCTACATAAACGCATAGGCCATCAATCTGAGAGCTGTGGTAGGCCCCAGATACGGGTTCACCTGTATCCAGAACCACCTTGGAGACGATAAAGATCGACCTTAACTCCTCAGAATACGGTTTTAGATCATCAAAAAGCTCTCTTGAGGTGAAGAGGGTGATCTTGGCATCCAGTGAATGTCCGATCATCTTTTGATTTCGTGCCTCCTCTAAGGCCTTTGTAACCTCACCCCGAACCGCGAGTAGTCTGTTCCATCTATCGGATAGTTCAGTGTCAATTAAGGCCTCATTGACCTCAGGAAAAGCAACAAGATGGACACTACTTGGCTTGTTCCCGTTGTCTGGCATATGATCCCATACCTCCTCTGCTGTGAAAACCAGGATAGGGGCCATAAGACGAACCATAGTATCTAAAATTATGTACAGTGCGGTCTGGGCAGACCGCCTGGCCAGGGAATGGGGTTGTGAGGTATAGAGCCTATCCTTTAAGACGTCCAGATAGAACGCGCTCAGATCCAGAGTACAGAAGTTAAAAAGACTGTGATAGACCGTATGAAATTCAAATGCCTTATACGCGGTCCGAATTTGCTTGATCAATTCCTGGAGCCGATTAATGGCAAACCGGTCGATCTCCATCATGGACTCGTAAGGGACAGAATCTTTTGCCGGGTTAAAATCGTACAGGTTTCCCAGGATAAAGCGGCTTGTGTTTCTGATTTTCCGGTAGGCATCTGACAATTGCTTCAGAATCTTGTTAGAGATTCTAATGTCGTCCCGATAATCAGACGCAGAAACCCAGAGGCGCAGAATCTCTGCCCCATACTTTTCGATTACCTCGCTGGGAGCCACGATATTTCCTACCGATTTGGACATCTTTCTGCCTTCTTCATCCACTACAAAGCCATGAGTTAGAACGTTCTTGTACGGAGGTTTCTGTCGTGTCCCAGCCGCCGTAAGTAGCGAGCTATGAAACCACCCTCTGTGTTGATCACTCCCCTCCAAGTACATATCAGCTGGCCAAGTGAGATAATCCCGGGTTTCGAGTACTGCGCTATGACTAACGCCAGAATCGAACCAGACGTCTAATATGTCCGTCTCCTTGAGAAAGTTCTTTCCTCCACAATTTGGGCACGAGGTGCCCTTTGGGATAAGAGTATCTGTATCGTGAGTAAACCAGATATCAGCGCCATGGGTCTCAAACACGTTGGCTACGTGTTCGATAATCTCTTCTGTTATGATAGTCTCACCACAATCTTTGCAATATAAGGCAATGATTGGCACTCCCCATGAACGCTGCCGAGAAATACACCAATCAGGTCGATTCTGGATCATTCCGTAAATCCGGTCGCGACCCCAGTGAGGTATCCAGGTCA
>DTYH01000080.1 GCA_012961955.1 Desulfobacterales bacterium
AAAAAAACAAACATTTGAACCCTAGAATCCTCTAGTCCTTTATTACCGACTAAGTCGGAGAAGAACTCAAAAAAATTAACCTTACGCCTTTATTGAGTCCTTAATCCCTCTCGGTAATACCTCTTAAGCGCTGTTCCACTTCAATTTTGTATTAAGAACATCAAAAAACCTCTGCTCCTGTACCCTGACCATATTTAGATCATGAACTGCTCTCTTAACTATCACCGTATCTTCATCTGAAATGCTGAGTCCTATCTGACCATCAAGGGTGAGAAACGTGTCTGAATTCTTCTTTCTGATCTTTATCTTTACGGTGACTGAATCTGGAAGAACTATTGAACGATTCGTGGTGGTGAAAGGACAAATAGGTGTAATCATAATGGTTTCTAATTGAGGATAAATGATAGGACCCCCAGCAGCAATGGAGTATGCGGTTGAACCGGTTGGGGTAGAGACTATGATTCCGTCCCCCTTGAACGTGGCAAGATAATTGTCATCGACGTACGCATCTAAATGAGTAATCCGCGCAAGGGTTCCTATGTTTACAACCACGTCGTTTAAAACAGTATGGGAAGCCACCTTATTTTTGTCCCTAAAGACAGTAGCGGTCAACAGCATCCTTTTCTCTATGCTGTAATTGTCAGAAAGAACCCTCTCCATTATAGAAAACAACTGTTCTTTCGGGGCTTCAGTGAGAAAACCCACATTACCCATATTTATCCCCAGTACAGGCACGCCGCTATTGTTTACCCAATGAACGGCGCTCAGAAAAGTCCCATCACCACCTAACGAGACCACACAAGAGATGTCCTTTGCTGCTCTTGGCTTATCATCCTTCAGGTTACCTTCAAGTAGAGGGGGGGTGTTTGGCTTAAAAACAACCTCTACACCCCTCTCTTTCAGCCACTTCTCTAATTGAACGGCCTTCTCCAGCGCATCAGCTTTTGCCTTCACTGCAATTCCTATCTTTTTCTTCATCAGAGTGTTTCCTACTAGAATATGGCATAGTCCTTTTCATCAACATCTATCCTTTTGGCATCTGCCCACAATCCTTCAAGATCATAAAATTCACGAACAGGCTCGTGAAATACGTGTATTATCACATCGCCATAGTCCATCAGCACCCAATGTCCTTCTCTGAGCCCCTCTATTCCCAGCGGTTTTATCCCCCTGTCTTTAAGATACGATTCTATAAACTCAGCAATAGCTGATACCTGCCGGTTGGAACGGCCACTACAGATTATGAAGGTATCAGCAAAGGAGGCAACACCTCTAACGTCCAAAATCGTAAGATCTATTGCTTTTTTGCTTAAAGCTGCTTTTATAAACATGTCTAGGGTCGAATCGATCAGATTCTTCATCTATACAGCCCCTTTTCCATGAGGTAATCCTCCACCTCTCTTGGTAACAAAAAGCGTACGGAACGCCCTTCCTTGATGCGGGACCGGATATCGGTTGAAGAAATATCAAGCTGGGTTATCTCCGTATAAAATATGGACAGGAGTTCTGGATGGAAAAAACAACTTTTCTTCGCGTCAAAAGTATATTCAGGGGATATACTCTTACACAGAAAGTCTTCCAAATTATATTGACCAAATCCAGGGCGTGCCAGCACAATGAAATGGCAGAGCAAGAAGATATCCCGGTACGATTTCCAGGTGGTAATCTCAAGAAAGGCGTCTAAGCCGATGATAAAAAAGATTGAGCTCTCCTCTGGATATATTCTTCTAAAGTGCCGTACTGTTTCTATAGAATATGAAGGGCCTTTCCTTACGATTTCCACATCGGAGACCTCAAGATGATCACTTCTCCTGATGGCCAATCTGACCATCTCCAGCCGGTCCCTGGCTGGCGCCATATCATGCATATCTTTGTGTGGCGGGTTGGCTGAAGGGATTAATATTATCCTGTCTAACTTCAAAGTCTCCCAGACCTCTTCTGCTGCCCTTAGATGACCAAAATGGACTGGGTTAAAGGTGCCGCCAAATAATCCGTAGCGCACAAAAACACCTTATGTTCGGATCTGTCCGTTTCCAAAAACCACAAACTTGGTTCCCGTCAACTCCTCAAGACCCATCGGCCCAAAAGCATGAATCTTTGAAGTACTGATACCTATCTCAGCCCCTAAGCCCAACTGATTACCGTCATTGAATCGGGTGGAAGCGTTTACCAAGACTACTGACGAATCCACCTCTCTTAAAAACCGATGAGCCCTCGTGTAATCAGAAGTTACAATAGCCTCCGTATGATTAGAGCCATAACGGCTAATGTGATCGATTGCCTCCTCCATTGAAGATACTACCTTGATTGCCAGGATGAGATCCAGATATTCGGCATACCAATCTTCTTCTTTGGCCTCCTTTGCCCCTGAAACTATACCACATGTCCTAGGACAACCCCTGATTTCTACTCCAGCCTCTCGAAACATTTGTACCATCCCGGGCAAAAACGGTTGGGCTATCTTCTCATGAACCAAGAGTGTCTCCATTGCGTTACAAACCCCCGGCCTCTGCACTTTTGCATTGTAACAGATCTCCTTGGCCATAGCAAGGTCAGCTCCTGCATCAACATATATATGACAGACCCCTTTATAGTGCTTCAAAACTGGTATCCTCGAGTGTTGAGCCACGAACCGGATTAGCTCCTCACCCCCCCTGGGTATAATCAGGTCTATATAACCTTCCTGCTCCAACAAGATATTTACAGCCTCTCTTTCCCTCACAGGTATTACCTGAACCGCCGCCTCAGGGAGATCTGCCTCTCTAACAGAGTCTTGAATGATTCTCCCCAATATCTGGTTCGAATAGAACGCCTCTGAGCCACCCCGCAAAATAACAGCGTTACCAGCCTTTAAACACAACCCTGCGGCATCTATTGTTACATTCGGTCTCGATTCATAGATTATACCTATAACGCCCAAAGGAATTCTCATACGTCCCACCTGTAGTTTGTTGGGACGGAGCCACATCTTAGTAATTTCCCCAACTGGATCCGAAAGCATTATCACCTCTTGTAATCCTTCTGCCATAGATTTTATGGTTTCATCCTTTAAGGTGAGACGGTCTATCATCGCATTTGACAAACCCTTTTTCCGAGCATATTCTATATCTTTTCTGTTTTCCTCTTTTATACGTTCAGAATTTTGTATAATCCGTTTCGAAATCAGGTCTAATGCCTTGTTCTTGGAATAGGTGCTCTTTCTCGCCAATTCATTTGCGGCAACTTTTGCTTTCTTTGCGATATCTATCACGGTATCCTTAATAGGCATAAAAGAAACCCCTCCTTTTTTATCCTTTCACCAAATACTCCTGTCCTGTCATTAGAACCAAGTTGTCTCTATGGATAACCTCATCATAATGCTTAAATCCCAATCTTTGCTTGATTTCACTTGTCTTTAGCCCCTTTATCCTCCTAATATCAGAGTCCCCATAGTTTACGAGACCGATAGCAATTAGAGTTCCGTCGTCTCTCTCACACCGTACTGCCGATCCCACACCAAACTCCCCTTGCACATCCAAAATACCGGATGGAAGAAGGCTCTTTCCTTTGTTAAGAATTGCTTCGCTTGCTCCATCATCTACTACTACTACGCCTTCAATCTTTTGAGTAAAAGCGATCCAACACTTACGCTTCGCAAGCTTCTGCTTCTTAGGAAGGAAAAAGGTTCCCACTTCCTCTCCTTCAAAAAGTCTCTTCAAAATCCCCTCTTTCAAACCGTTTGCAATCACCATTGGTATTCCACTTGTGCTTACTATCCTTGCAGCCATCACCTTACTCAACATACCACCCGTGCCAAGAGCTCCTGGAATAGATCGTGCTGCTCTTTCTATCTTAGGACTGATATCTTCCACGACTCGGATCAATTCGGCACCCGGACTAACTCTGGGATCCTTGTCAAAAAGACCATCAATATCTGTAAGGTTTATGAGCATCTCTGCATCCATCAAATGAGCAATGAGGGCAGAGAGACTGTCGTTGTCACCGAACTTTAATTCCTCCACAACTACCGTGTCGTTCTCGTTAATAATAGGAACGATATTCCATTTTAATAATGTGTTTAAAGTGTTACGAGCGTTCAGGTATCTTGTTCGACTCATAAGATCATCCCTTGTAAGGAGTATCTGAGCAACGCCCTGTTGATATTTTTCAAAACATCTCTCATATTCTAAGATAAGATGACACTGACCAATAGAGGCCACGGCCTGTTTTTGAGGTATATTGCAGGGTCTTTCTGAAAGACGCATCTTCTTTATCCCTGAAGCAACAGCACCGGAACTTACCAAGATAATTTGAAGACCGTCCTTCTTTAGATCACACACATCCTTAACAATATTGTCCATAACCTTCAGGTTAAGGCCATGTGCCTCTGTAAGGACACCACTTCCTATCTTTATCACCACACGTCTAACATTCTTGAAAAACTCTCTACGAATTTCCAAATAATCTCTCCCTGCCATTGCTTAAAACTGAAACTTCTTCTGTCTTGCCTTTTCCACAAGAAGCCCCAGATATTCCTTCAAAGGTTTTAGTCCTTCACCGGTTAGGGCAGAAATGGTCCAGACGTCAGGATTGAACTCCCTCATAGTATCTTTTGCTTTTTCGGCTACCCTTCTTCCCGCGTCTATGTCTATCTTATTCAGGACCACAACCTGAGGTTTCTCGAGGACTTTGATGTTGAATTCTTTTATTTCATTGTTTACTGTATGATATGAGTCGATGATTTGATCAAGATCACCATGGGAAATATCTATCAGGTGAAGGAGAAGACGAGTCCTTTCCACATGACGTAGGAATCTTGTACCCAGACCAGCACCCTGGTTGGCGCCCTCTATCAATCCTGGAATGTCAGCAATAGTAAACCGTGTTTCTTCATCTTTGTTAACCACTCCGATTGTAGGGGATAGGGTTGTGAAGGGATAGTCTGCAATCTTTGGGTGTGCCGAGGATAGCCGAGAAATCAACGTCGATTTTCCAGCGTTTGGTAGGCCAACAATTCCCACATCTGCCAGCAACTTTAATTCAAGTTTGAGTGAAAGTTTCTTTCCTTTTTCTCCTTTTTGGGCATAACGAGGGGCCCGATTGGTAGAGGAGGCAAAATATTTGTTTCCGCGTCCGCCCCTGCCTCCCTTTAGGGCCAAAAAAAATTCTCCCGGTTTAATGAAATCCTTAAGAATACGACCGCTTTCAGCCTCCTTCAACAACGTACCCGGTGGAACCTCTATAATTACGTCGTCTCCCTTCTTTCCTTTCTTGTTCTTTCCCTGACCGTGAGAACCACTTTTGGCCTTAAAATTTGATCTGAAGAGAAATTGAAAGAGCGTATACCTTTGGGATGAGCATTTAAAGATTACGTCGCCCCCCTTCCCTCCATCTCCACCATCGGGCCCCCCTTTTGGGATAAACTTCTCCCGCCTAAAGCTGACGCATCCGTTTCCCCCGTCTCCAGATTCAACATGGATAACCACTTCATCAACAAACTTCATTTACGACATTATGAAGCATACACACAAACCTTTTTTCGCGACTTCCCTAATCTCTCAAACTTCACCACTCCATCAATCTTTGCAAACAGGGTATAATCTCTACCGATTCCAACATTATTTCCGGGATGAAACTTTGTTCCAACCTGTCGCACCAATATTGTCCCGGCCCTAACCACTTGTCCTGAATAGCGTTTCACACCTAATCTCTTCCCTGCACTATCGCGACCGTTTCTAGAGCTTCCTCCAGCTTTTTTGTGCGCCATTTTCTCTCTCCCGAATATTCATTCTACTGATTATTACAACAAAACAACAAAATTTTTTAAACTGATGGTGTTTGGCAAGGGAATAATCCCAATTGCGGTTGGGGCAACTTCCCCTTCTACTTCCCGCTCACAGAGCGTCCAAATATAGAAGAATGTAACACTTTGTACTCTTGAAACAAACCCGGTCACGTCAAATCTCAAGTCGGATACTGGATATACGACACAGGCCCCAAGATGCAGGATACATGATGCACCGGGCAGGAACATATTCCCCGCGGAATAGGATTCCGCAAAATTTGTAATAATGGTTTTTCCACAAATATTGCAGAGTGGCATCTTATATGCCACCAAAATTGCTATGATCTTGCATCCTGTATCTTGTATCTGCATCGTAAGTTCAGCTTGAGTCTGATGCAACCAGCTTGTTTCAACGTACTAAAATGTTACGAAAAAACATATACATTACCACCTTGAATCCGATAAGTCTCAAACGTTACGAACCTAGAATATTAAAAAAGCTTTTTGTAAATGGATCCTGGCAAAGCCTAATCGGAATGAATAAAAAACCTAAACTACATTTATCCGGTCTATCTTGATTGCAGTATAGTATTGACGATGGCCCCGCTTTCTTCTGTAACCCTTCCGACGTTTATACTTAAACACTATTATCTTCTTATGTCTCCCCTGATTCAATATATGACCCTCAACCTTAACATTTTCCAGCACCGGTCTACCAACCTTTACATTTTCTCCGTCAGACAACAAAAGTACACGATCAAAAGAGATGGGAGTACCTGGTTCTCCAGGAATCTTTTCAAGATTTATTGTTTCTCCTTCGGTAACCTTATACTGTTTACCACCAGAGGCAATTATAGCATACATAGAATTCTTTCTCCTTTTCTATATAATAATGGTTAATAGACCATAAATCTTGATCCTTTCATGGAAAATCTTCTGTGAAACCATTAATCTTCCTTGGGGCAAGTTTTTTGTCTCAGTTCGAACCCTTGTGTTTTCACCGCAATAACTTAGAAAAAAAACAAGGGGTTCTTTATGTCGTGGCTAGAAAATGCCCTCCCTCCACGGATTTAATGCCCCCCAAACTATAATAAGATTCTTTATGATGTCAATATATTTATGTTCTTTGTTTTAATTATAGTCATACCAAAAGCGAGCGATTGTCGAGTTTGCCGAAGATGGAAGGCTGCAAGGGTGAGACGTACTAAACTGCTTCACGCCGTGCCTGGGGCACCAGATTCGCTGAGATCGGCAACCGCTCAATCAAGGCACAAGTTATGCCTTCCCCAAAACGTGGCCTACGATGTGGCTGATCTCTGGAAATATGAGAACAGTACAGGCAAGCTTGCACGCATCGATACTTCCGGGCAGACAAAATACTATGGTTTTTTCCACTATTCCAGCTGTCGCCCTGGAAAGAATTGCAGATGCCTCTATTTTCTCATAACTCAATTGCGCAAATATTGGTCCAAACGCTGTGAGTTCTTTTGTAAACATCGGTTTTATCGCTTCAATTGTAACATCACTTTGGCTTATCCCTGTACCCCCTGTGATGATAAGGGCATCTAGCTTCTGGAGTTCTAATGCACGCTTCACTATGTTGTAGATTGCATCTTTCTGGTCGGGCACTATCTTATGTAATACCACCCTGTGTCCTTCTTTTTCGGACATTTTTTTTATCCAATTTCCACTCTTATCCTCTTCAAGGCTGCGACTTGATGAAACCGTAACTATGCCGATAGTAACCGCCCTACGTAACTTTCTCTTGTGCTCAATCGAGCTCATCAACCCCCCTTTTTTTTACTACTCATTAATTACGCATTGTTCTCAACTTTGCTAATTCCCACACGTAATCATAAAGATGTAAGCCTTTGCTGGCTGCAATAATCTCTCCATCCTCTACTCCTATCTCTTCAGCCATATATTCTTTTAGTAATTGAATAGCTCCAAGATTTGCCGGGAATCCATTCCATAGGTCCCATGACCGAAAGTATACGATGAAATGTAGCTTGCCGTACCGAATCCTTGTATCGATACCTCTTAAGCATGGTGGATCTTTGAGATATATTGACCTAGCATCTCCAACGGTCATATAAGCCTGATTAGTACCAAAACCATCCTCTTTATACATCCTGATGACCTCTGAGATCTGAGGTTCCAGGTATTGGCCATACGTATAATCCTCATTTGGTTTCTTCTTTGAGGTCATTAAATAAGGCAGATATTCTTCTATATATCCCTCAGCCACAGGATTTGGGATACCTAATGATCTGGGAATGTCTGGTATAAGCGGTCTTGTCCCGGGGTATTTTATGTGGACAGTAACATAGTCAAATTCAAGCCTTTTTTGCCCCTTATAACTACCACGATCTATTACGTATTCATAACCACTATCTACGATATTGTAGACAGTCTGAAACCATGCATCTGGTAGATCCCTTGCCTCGATTGTAACCAACCTCATTCTATCCCTGCCTGATTTGTTTTTTGTCCACCTTGGTGTTTGTAACCTAGCGACACCTTTATGTTTGCTCTGGGTCGCCACCAGCGGAGTGTAGGAGAACGGGAGTTAAATCAAGACCATTTCTTGTGATCTCATATGTCGAGTATGGTCACACCCAATGCATTATTTTGAATGAATTCCCTTCTCGCGTCTACTTCATCCCCCATCAAAACAGTAAACATCTCATCTGCACCAACTATGTCCTCGACCTTTACTTTCACCAAGATCCTCCTTTGTGGATCCATCGTGGTTTCCCAGAGTTGATCAGGGTTCATCTCTCCCAATCCTTTGTATCGCTGAATAACAACACCTTTCTTGCTGTCTTCTAAAAGAAAGCTTAACAAAGAGCCTTTATCCTCGATTGACGCTATCTCTTTTTCTTTTTCTAAGACAACAAAAGGAGGTTTATCAAAATTGGATATATCTCTCCACAAGACAAGCCCTTTTTGATAGTCAGGAGAAGATATTAAAGACCAGCCAATCCTGGACACGTTTAGTGTGTTTCCGTTCTGAGCGATATCGAGTTCAAATATGTTTCTTTCCTCGTTAAAACGAGTATTTTTAACAGAATACCCTTCCTTTTCAAGATATGATGACAAATTGCTCACAATAGATCTATCTCTCAAAAAAAGCTTGTCTCTTGATCCTATTCTCAGAAGAAACTCTACTATCTTCCGATCATATCCGTGGCTGCACACCTTTCTTAATACATCTTCATATTCTGCTAAATTCGCAAGGAAAAGGTAAAGATTATGTCCTTCAATAATATTACCGGTATGATCCAATCTTATCCTTCTCTTCTCACATATACGTCTCACCAAAAATTCATGCAAGTATTTTTCATCCTTTAAGTATATGGTCTCCTTCCCCTTTACTACCTTAAAAAGAGGCGGTTGAGCTATGTATAGATATCCGCGATCGATTATCTCTGGCATCTGACGATAAAAGAACGTCAACAATAGCGTCCTTATGTGTGCCCCATCCACATCAGCGTCGGTCATAATGATTATCTTGTGATATCTTATCTTTTCTATATCATAATCATCCCTGCCTATTCCTGTTCCCAGAGCTGTAATCATGGTTTTTATCTCTTCACTTTTCAGCATCTTGTCAAATCTGGCCTTTTCCACATTAAGTATCTTCCCTTTTAGCGGAAGGATGGCCTGAAACCTTCGGTCTCTCCCTTGTTTTGCCGATCCGCCTGCTGAATCTCCCTCTACAATGAATATCTCTCTTTTTGCCGGATCTGTCTCCTGACAGTCGGCCAGTTTTCCGGGCAATGCTGTATCAACAAGAGCCCCTTTTTTTCTAGCTATATCCCTGGCTCGTCTGGCTGCATCACGAGCAAGTGCTGCATCCAATACCTTGGCCAAAATCTTTTTTGCTATGGTCGGATTTTCCTCTAAAAAGCTACCCAACTTTTCGTTCACCAGGGTCTCAACCATTCCCCTAACTTCACTGTTACCCAATTTTGTCTTTGTTTGACCTTCAAATTGAGGGGATGGTATCTTTATATTAACTATAGCTGTAAGCCCCTCTCTTACATCCTCTCCGGTAAACTTTCCTTGAAAATCA
>DTYH01000081.1 GCA_012961955.1 Desulfobacterales bacterium
CGATGAGGAGGTGGACAGGTGGTGTGAAGAGATATTGGAAAAGAGTCCCACATGTATACAGATACTGAAGGCCACCTTTGATGATGAATTCAAGAACATGAGAGGGGATGAAGTGTTTGCCTTGCAGAAGCGGATGTTCCCGGATTTTATGGATAGTGAAGAGCAAAAGGAAGCGCAGAATGCATTCTTTGAGAAAAGGAAACCTGATTTCTTGAAGTTTAGGGAAAAGGAGTATGAAGAATACTCAAAGAAAAGGAAAAAAATAAGAATGAAGTAGAAAGCTAAGTACCAAGACCTTCCAGGTCAATCCCCGTCTCGTCGATCTCCTCGTGTCAAGTAAGGGAGCTATATGGGAATGCCTCAAAAACAAATATCCATCCGTGATTCCCTCCGGTCTGGAGTCTTTCCGGGCCGCAGGCCATCTATATGATAGGAATCCATTGCCATTAAATAGCTCCTGACTTCAATGGGTTATAGAGTTTCAAAAGCGTTTATTTAGGAGGACTTCGGTATGGACTTTAAGTTCACAAAAGAACAGATTCAACTTCGAGAAGAGGTAAGGGGGTTTCTAAGGACTGAAAAGGAGAAGGGGATTTACCCGTTCGGAGCCAACTCTTTCCTTGAGTTACCTTGTAAGGAATTCTCCAAGGAAGTAGCCAAGAAAGGGTGGATAGGGATGGCCTGGCCCAAGGAATACGGGGGTCAAGGGTTGGGCTATACTGATAGGCTGATCATGCTTGAGGAGATGTTCCGAGTGGGTGCCCCCATAGCATTTCACTACCTGGCAGATCGGCAGGTTGGTCCCGGACTCATACACTTTGGATCCGATTTTTTAAAAAAGGAGTTTTTACCGAAAATTCTCAATGCTGATATCAGCTTTTGCCTTTTATTTAGCGAGCCTGGTGCAGGATCAGATCTTGCAAATTGTAGGACAACAGCAGTGGAAAAGGGGGATCATTTCATCGTCAATGGACAAAAGGTGTGGACAACTGGCGCACATCGTACTGATTATGGATGGGCCCTTGTAAGGACGAACTTCGATCCGAATATATCAAGATATGACGCATTTAGCGAGATGATAATCGATATGAAAAGCCCAGGTATAACAGTTCGTCCCATCATAAACATGGTTGGCGTTCATTCATTTAATGAGGTCTTTTTTGACAATGTGGAGGTCCCCAAAGAATACCTCGTAGGAAAAAAGGATAATGGATTCCGTCAAATCATGACCAACCTCGACTATGAAAGATCAGGAATCGATAGGCTGATGCAGAACTATCTGGTAAAGGAGTCTTTGATCGAATATGTCAAGACTAACGAAAGAGACGGTCAACCCCTTTCAAAAGACCCTCTTATTAGAGACACCGTGGCGAAGTTGGAGGTAGAGTTTCATGTGGCCAGGTTGTTCATCTATTATGTAGCCAGTCTTTTGGACCACGGAAAAATGCCCACTTTTGAGGCAGCAATAGGGAAAACTGTAAGTACGCTGTATGAGGCCAGATTGGCGGATGTTGCAACAAATGTGATGGGTCTTCATGGACTCCTTATGTCAGATTCACCGGAGGCCCTTTTCAATGGTGTGGTATGTGAGTCGTACCTATGGAGCCCATCGTATACTATCCAGGGAGGTGTTGTGGAGGTACTGAAGAATATCGTTGCTCGGCGAGGGCTTAAGTTGGCCACCAAATAGTTTTTTGGAGAAATCGTCATCGTTTCGTAAGAAGTGGTAAGGCTTTAGCACAAGATACAGGATAGGGGATGACTCACGTGGATTATGTTCCTGTCCAATGCATCATGAATCATGCCTCCTGGCTTGCCCGAACTCGATACTTTCAAATAGTTAAGGTGCCTTTTTCAAAGAACCAAAGTGTTCCAAAAAGTCTAATCTTGTGAACGACATTGGGGAATTTTGGAAGAAGATTCAGAATGGCCTTGCATTAAACATTTCAAGCTGTTTGAGAGCGTTACCACCGAGTTTTTGAAATCTGGCTAGGCTCATTCCACAGGGGACGACTTGCAGGAATGGGGCCGGTCAAATTAGGAGAGGAGGAGTTTCATGGATATTAATTTTAACGAAGATCAAAGGATGTTAATGGATACGGCAAGAAGGTTTTTCGAGAAGGAAGCCCCTAAGTCTTTGGTCAGAGAGTTGGTTAAGGATGAAAATGGATATTCTCCTGAAGTATGGAAGAAGATGAGTGAACTCGGATGGTTAGGGCTTCCCTTTGATGAGGAATATGGTGGCTACGGGGGGAGCTTTTTGGACCTTGCGGTCCTCCTTGAAGAGATGGGAAGGGCAGTTGTGCCAACTCCATTTTTTTCAACTGTGATTCTTAGTGGTCTTTTGATTCAGGATTATGGAACAACAGAACTCAAGAAGGAATATATACCTAGAATAGTAGAAGGAGAATGCATTTCAACATTGGCGTTCGTGGGAAAGACAGGTAGTTATAGCAAACGCGAGATAGGCCTGGAAGCAGAACCAGTTGGAGCCAGTTATTCCCTTAACGGATCGGCCTTTTTTGTACCCTATGCCCATGTAGCCGACATGATAATTTGTGCAGCAAGGATGCCATCTACGAATGGTGCAGACGTAACCCTTTTTGTGGTTAATGGCAAAACAGAGGGGCTTGAGGCGATTCCTCTAAGAACTATTTCAGGATATGGTAGCGAGGGCGTGGTAAACCTCAAAGATGTGGATGTGTCGCCAGATCACATTATCGGAGAAGTGGGAAAAGGATGGGAATATATTAAAAAACTATGGCCAAGGGTAGCCGCGGCCCTGAGCTGTGAGTGTGTGGGGGGGATGAATAAGGTAATAGAAATGACAGTCAACCATGTTAATGAAAGAATACAATTTGGAAGGCCATTATCCGCATTCCAGGTGGTGCAGCATATGTGTGTAGACATGTTTATGAAAGCGGAAACGTCCAGATATGCAGCATACTACGCAGCTTGGCTAACCAGTGAAGGGCTTGAATGTGAAAAAGAGGCTGCTATTGCCAAGGCATGGTGCGGAGAGGCCTTTAAAGAGGTGACAAAGATTGCCCATCAGGTAACTGGCGCTATCGGTTTTACTGAAGAATACGACCTCCACTTATATACTAGGTATGCAAAGAAATTGGAGCTATTGTTCGGGGACGGTGCTTTCCATAGGAGTGTTGTGGCTGACAAGCTCGGATTGTAGGATTACGGCGGGGGGATGACCCGCCCTAAGAATACCGGGGCGAGCAGGGGCGGCAAAGGAAAAAATATATGCATAGCCTTTCCAGATATATCCTAGGTTAATGCGATTGTGGATCCATTTGTGTTATAAATGTAATTATTGACATTTCAAACATCCTCGCCTAATATATCGTCCACCAATAAGTTTATTACGTTTAAGTCGTATTACGCTTTCACCTCCCGGATCTATTATATATAACCCCGTCATCATTTTTGGGGGAATCGAAACCTCCGCTCGCTGAACGCTTAGCTTATAAGGATTAAACTCATTTTGTCCAGATTCAAGTGAGGGGGCATTGTCTATTATGAAAGAAGAAAATATAGAGATCCGCTGGCATGGTCGTGGTGGTCAGGGAACAATTACTGCTGCACGGATAGTGGCAAAGGCTGCACTCCGTGTAGGCTATACAGGTGTTGTAATGATCCCTTCATTTGGTACAGAACGACGGGGCGCTCCAGTACTGACATCGTTAAAGATCTCCAGGGAAAAGATATATGACCTTTCTGAGATCGAGTATCCTGACATAGTGGTTGTGTTAGACCATCTGTTACTTGATGATATCAATGTAACCGAAGGCTTGAAGGAAGGCGGAATACTTGTCATAAACACACCAAGATCGCCACATGATTACAAGTATAGCGGAGTAAAGGTGGCTACAGCCGATGTCACAGCGATTGCAGGCGAGGTAGGGGTTACGTACGGTTTGGTAAGTTCAGGTATTATAGGGGCGTTTGCAAGAGCAAGTTCTCTTGTAGGTATACATATCCTAACCGATGTTATTAAGGAAGAGCTTAAGGAAAGAAGACCGGAAGAGAACGCCCAGGCAGCCACTATAACATATGAAAGGACAATATGTTCGGAGGTGGACTAATGGGAACAAGGGGGTGTAACCAGATTGCCTCTCTGAGCGAACCAGGACCAGGCGATGGTGGCAGGACAGGCTCGTGGCGTGTGCTACGTCCCGTAATTGATACAAGTACTTGCATCCCGGCCAAAAAGGGTATAATGGCCTGTTTTTTTTGCTGGTTGTACTGCCCTGATGCTGTAATAACAAGGACCATACCACCCACTATCGATTATGAGTATTGTAAGGGGTGTGGCATATGTGCTGAAGAATGCCCGGCTGGTGCCATAAAGATGGTAAAAGAATCGACTTTCGTATAATATACGAGACCTTTACGCAACCCCCTTTTCACGTATTGCCATGAGCTTTTTAATCCGTCCAGGGGCTCAGTCATTAAGGTGTCAGCTCAGGGCGTATTCGGGTTGTTCCACGACAGGCGTGATATTCCTGTGAGGTGGACAATACTCAAGTTCTGCCTTCTAAGACTTCAGGATTTGTCCACTGCCGTGGCTTGTATGACTTTAGTCCTTTGAAAGGAGCGAACAGAATCGACTTCTTACGAAACCGTCAAGCCTTTCAAAGACCTAAACTGTTTTCGAAATTTTTTTGAAAAAGGAATATTCCGAAAATTTCGCACGGAGGCTTTAGCTAAAAGGAGAAACGGTATTATGCAAATTATCGAATCTGGGAACGTAGCGGCAGCCCTAGGTGTTAAACTAGCAAGGGCACAGGTAATTGCAGCGTTTCCGATCACTCCACAAACCCCACTTACTGAGAAGCTCTCTGAGCTTATCGAGTCGGGAGAGATGAAGGCGGAATACATACCTGTTGAGAGCGAACACAGCGCCCTTTCAGTATGCATTGGTGCAGCAACAGCAGGTGCCAGAACTTTTACCGCCACCAGTGCCAACGGCCTCTTGTACATGCATGAGCAGCTCCACTGGGCTGCTGGTGCAAGGCTACCCATTGTAATGTGCGTGGTGAACAGAGGAGTTGGTGCGCCCTGGAATGTATGGAATGATCACCAGGACTCTATCTCACAGCGTGATACCGGATGGATACAAATATATGTGAACGATCATCAACAAATCATCGATACAGTAATAAAGGCTTTCTGTATTGCTGAAAAAGTGAATATCCCTGTGATGGTTTGCTATGACGGGTATATACTCTCCCATACCTACATGCCTTTTTACCTTCCGGATCAGGAACTGGTGGATTGTTTCCTACCTCCACACAAATCGGTTTACGCCCTTGATCCTGAAGACCCAAGAAATATCAATACCGTTACGCTCCCTGAAGCGCGAGTGAACGTACATGGTGTACTTGCACACGGGTATATGGAACTCAGATATCTCCTCCAGGAAGACTTAAGGAAATCTATTCATACAATAGCGGAAGTAGAGGAGAGATATAGCGAAGTATTCAATAGGGAAGGTGGCGCATATTTAGAAGAGTATAGATGTAGGGACGCATCCTATATTGCTGTGAGTATGGGGTCTTTATCATTCCAGCTCAGGGTGGCCGTGGATGCACTGAGAGAGAAAGGGATACGGATTGGTGTTGCTGGGGTTAGGTTATACAGGCCATTCCCTGATAAGGCCATATCAAATGCGCTATCACACGCGAACGGGATTATAGTCTTTGAAAAGGGGATGAGTTATGGATATATGGGACCCTTGGCATCAGATATAAAGTCGGCACTTTACGGAAACGTAAACGGGAATAGGAAACTCCCTTTTGTCCATAATTATATCCTCGGCCTTGGTGGAAGGAATATCAGGACCAGAGACTTGATCGACGCGCTTCGTAATTCATGTAAAGAGGGCGAGTCTACTCATATGTCAGACACACTAAAGTGGTCCGGCCTGAAGATATAGGAGCGATGTCATGACCGCAAAGACTACCATATTGAATCTGCCCGAAGAAGAGTTTGTGCATCCTGGGAGTCGGGCCTGCGCTGGCTGCGGCCTAGGGATTGCCTATCGTATCGGCCTGAAGGCGCTTGGTAAGAATACAATACTTGTTGTGCCGCCAAGTTGTCTTACAGTACTTCAGGGCCTTTATCCGATAGCAACTACAAAGATGGCATGCATTAACGTAACATTTGCTTCTACTGCTTCTGTAGCATCTGGGGTCCTAGCTGCCCTCAGGGCCATGGGGAGGAAGGGTATCACTGTAGCATGCTGGGCTGGTGATGGAGGAACCAGTGATATAGGTATTCAGGCCCTATCTGGTGCAGCTGAAAGATTGGAGGATTTCATATATATCTGCTATGACAATGAAGGCTATATGAATACTGGGACTCAGCGTTCCGGCACAACACCATTCGGCGCAATTACAACGAACACCCCTATACTTGGAAAACAGCAGCCTAAAAAGGATGTACCGGCTATTTTGGCCGCTCATGGAATACCATATGTGGCTACCTCCTCTGCCGGATATCCGCTAGACCTTTATGACAAGATAAGAAAGGCAAAGACCATCCGAGGCACAAAGTATATACATATCCTTACACCATGCCCGTCGGGTTGGGGGTTTCAGCCCAAGGATACCGCGAAAATTGGTAGGTTAGCAGTCGAGACAGGTCTATTTGATCTCTATGAGATAGAGGATGGAAAATTTAGACTTACGGGTAGGTCCAGAAGTATGGTTAAGAAAAGAGAACTGGTACCTGTGAAGGAATATTTTATGCTACAATCCCGATTCCAATCGATCTCAGATGATTATATTGAGCGATTCCAAAAAGAGATAAATGACCGTTGGAAGAGATATTATAATGAATTTTCCCAAGTCTCATAATCTGTTAGGTGATCGGTGTGACTGGCCCTGTCGGTTAACCGACCTGTGTAACCTAAGCGAAGTTTTATTTTTCTTGCGAAATAGTCAATTTTAGAGAAGGAGGTACCCTTTCATGGACTTTAGTTTAAGTGAAGAGTTGCGGATGCTAAAACAAATGGCACAAGACTTTGCTGCCGAAAAGATTGCTCCGTTTGCAGACGAATGGGATGAAAAACATTATTTTCCCTATGAAGAGGTCGTAAAACCGATGGCTGAACTCGGTTTTTTTGGTACCGTTATACCTGAGGAATATGGTGGTAATGAAATGGGTTGGCTTGCTGCTATGATACTGACAGAAGAGATCGCAAGAGCATCCAGTTCGTTAAGAGTACAGATTAATATGCAGGCCCTCGGTTCCGCATATACCATCTATAAATACGGATCTGAAGAGTTAAGGAAAAAGTATATACCCAAGCTTGTGAGTGCGGAATATCTTGGGGGTTTTGCCATAACAGAACCAAATGCCGGATCCGACGTTATGGCAATGAAGTCTACTGCCGAAGACAAGGGAGATTATTGGTTGCTGAATGGGACAAAGACATGGATATCCAATGCACCCTACGCTGACGTTATGATATTTTATGCCTATACAGACAGATCAAAGGGGAGCAGAGGGCTGTCAGCATTTGTTGTGGAACTAAAAAACTTTAACGGTGTTACTACCACAGACCTGGACAAGATGGGTTCCCGCTCATCACCTACTGGAGAGATCATCCTTGAAGATACCAAGGTTCCAAAAGGTAACATTCTTGGTAGTCCGGGAGATGGTACCAGAATAGTATTTGGATCCCTGAATCAGACCAGGTTGTCTGCTGCTGCTGGAGGGGTCGGGGTTGCACAGGCATGTCTCGATATTGCGGTTAGGTACTGTACTGAAAGGGAACAGTTTGGTCAGCAAATTGGGAGGTTCCAGATGAATCAGGACATGCTTGCGCAGATCGCTATCGAGATAGAGGCTGCAAGATTGATGGTGTACAAGGCTGCATGGCAGAAAGATCAGGGGAATCTAAATAATACGTTGGAGGTTGCCCATGCCAAGTACCTTGCCGGAGAGGTTGCAGTTAAAAGCGCAGGTGTAGCCATGAGGATATTGGGTGCTTATGGCTACTCAACTGAATATTCGGTTGCCAGATTTTACAAGGATGCACCGACCTATCAGATCGTGGAAGGATCATCAAACATATGTAAGATGATTACAGCACTCGACCTGTTGGGTTATCGAAAGGCAAATAGGTAGATTCTCTTGGAATCACATAAAAAAACCCCGACCTTGCTCAGGGAGTTTCATTTATAGGAAGGAAAGAATAAAGTGGATTTCTGGCTGGAAATTTTGAAATCAATTATTATTTCAGGAGGATATATATCCCATGCGACCTTACTTTGAGAAGATGGATGATTTTGGTAAGCCCTTACCAAAAAAACAGATCGATAGGATGGCGGAAAATAGGGCACAGATTGCAAGAGTGGAAAAAGAAATAGAGGCTGAGATTGAGCGAGTCAGGAACGCTGGCCTACCGGCAGATGTGATTCATAAGCGCGGTCAGATGACTGTCTGGGATAGGATCGACTATCTCATCGATGAAGGGACATGGTGTCCATTACACACCCTGTACAATCCTAAAGAGAATCAGGAGGGCACAACCGGTGTTATTGATGGGCTGGCCAGGATAAGTGGAAGATGGTGCGTAGTGATCGGTTTTGATAACAAGGTTATGGCAGGTGCCTGGCTTGCGGGACAGGCAGAAAATCAATTGCGGGTAACAGATCTTGCCAAACGTCTTCGTGTACCCCTTGTCTGGCTGGTTAATTGCAGCGGTGTAAAATTGACCGAGCAGGAAGAGGTCTATGCCGACAGAAGGGGTAATGGAACAACCTTTTTTAGGCATGCAGAGCTGGAGAAGCTCGGTATTCCTGTCATAGCAGGGATTTATGGTACGAACCCGGCAGGAGGGGGCTATCAGGGAATAAGCCCTACGATCCTGCTTGCGCATAAGGATTGTAACATAGCAGTTGGAGGCGGTGGTATTGTCAGTGGGATGAGCCCTAAAGGGTACTTCGATCTCGAGGGGGCTGAACAACTTATTGAAGCCACACGTCATTTTAAGCAAGTTCCGCCTGGCGGCGTAAAGATTCACTATGATCATACCGGGTTTTTCAGGGCGGTCTTTGAAAAGGAGACCGAGGTACTTGATGGATTAAAGGAATACATGAAATATGTGCCAGCATACGACCCTAAGTTCTTCCGCGTAGCTGAACCAAAAGAACCTAAATATCCCATAGAAGATATAGAGAGTATCATACCCTTTAATCAAAAGGCCGTGTATGACTTTGATAACTTCCTTGCCCGTCTGGTGGATAACAGCGAACACTTAGAGTTTCGGGCGGATTTTGGTCCTGAGGTGTATACAGGACTTGTCAAGCTGGATGGATTCTTGGTGGGTATAATAGGTAACAGGCAGGGCTTCTTAGGTAACGATTATCCGGAATACACCAATGAATACATCGGCATTGGTGGCAAATTGTATCGTCAGGGATTGATCAAGCTGAACGAGTTTGTGACCCAGTGTGGTCGTGATCGTATACCTATTATCTGGTTCCAGGATACAACAGGCATAGATGTGGGTGACGTTGCTGAAAAGGCAGAATTGTTAGGTCTGGGCCAGTCGCTTATATATTCTATCGAGCAGACAGATATCCCAATGATGCTGGTGGTTTTACGGAAGGGTACAGCTGCTGCTCACTACATTATGGGTGGTCCAACCGCAAATAATCATAATGCGTTCACGCTCGGTACGCCAACTACTGAAATATATGTAATGCATGGCGAGACCGCAGCTGCTGCTTCATTTGCCCGCAGGCTTGTTAAAGAAAAAGACGCAGGACACGACTTACAACCCATAATCGACAGGATGAATGAGCTTGTTAAAGAGTACCACGAGAAATCGAGACCGATATATTGTGCAAAACGCGGGTTTGTAGATGAGGTGATACCCTTCAGGGCATTAAGGAAATATATGGTTGCCTTTACAGATGCTGTTTATCAGAACCCTAAATCCTTCTGTCCGCATCATCATATGATGCTTCCGAGATTGATCAGGTCGCAGATCGTAAAAGGGCTTCCAAGGTCAAAGTGAATTCCAGTGCCTCACTTTACGGGCAATTCGTGAATTACCCTTAAGATGGAATAGCTGAATTCACGCAACTACTCAGACGGTGTCAGTTGTCAGTGGTCGGTTTACTGACAGCGACCACTGACAACTGACCACAGATGAAGGACAAAATACGTGAACAACTAACCTTGATGGTTTCGTAAAAAGTTATTTTGCGAAACCATCAACCTTGGCTGCTCAAAAGTATCTGGTTTTTTAGGGAGCGTGACTCCCCGGCAGAAATAACCCTTATGGCGGGACGGCCCTTTATCGGACATTTATTCTCACAGATACCACACCCTATACACCTTTTTAGGTCCACGTAAGGCAACTGAACCGCGACAGGTTTCCTGTCAGGTCCAGCAATAACCTCCTTTTTAAGATATATCGCCTTCGGTGAAGTGGGGCAGTGCTCCTGGCACACGATGCAAGGTCCATTGCCCGACCACGGGAGGCACCTTCCCCTATCCAGGTAGGCCGATCCGATTCTTATGGGACGTCCGATCTTTTCCTTAGCTGAAATCTCACTTATAGCTCCTGTGGGACAAACGCTCCCGCAAAGCGTACAGGTATATTCGCAGTATCCCAGGGTCATTATAAGACGAGGTGTCCAGAAACCTCCAACACCCGCCTCTGCCAGGGAAGGGTTGATCGCATTAGTAGGACATACCTTCATACATAGCCCACACCTCTGGCACAACCTCAGAAAATCCTGTTCTGGTAAGGATCCAGGTGGTCTAATCAGGCGGGGATCTGAAACCTTATGCACTCTTCCATCAAGCCTTCCCAAAAGTGGGAGAGAAATGCCGGCAGCAAGGCCTCCAAGCACTGCACGCCTGCCCATATCAGGCCCTTTGTTTAATTTTGATCTCCACCCGAATCGAAACGAGATTGCACCTTTAGGACAGGAATCAAAGCAATTAAAGCATAGCATGCACTCTGAATTGTCCCATTCCTGCCATACCCCTAGCATCGGGGTAGCGGCTCCCTGGCAGCCTATGGAGCACAACCCGCACTTTGTACATCTTTCACGGTCCTGTTCCAGCCTGATGATACTGAACCTGGAAAAGATCCCTAGAAGGGCTCCAAGGGGACACAGGGTACGGCACCAGAGGCGAGGTCTGATCCTGTTCAGGAATAGGATTACAAGAAATATCAAGCCGATGAACCAGGCCGTTTGATACGATTGATAGCCGTAGCCAAACACGGGGGATACCAGTATTTCAGCACCATAACTCAGCAGGTTCAGAATCTTGACATCACTTGAGGCCATCGCATCAAAGAGCTCTTTGATTATTACTCCCAGCCCAGGGAAGATAGCCAGAGCAACGGAACGAAACAGCAAGGATATGGGATCCATCAGACCTGTTAAGTTAAGCCCGATAAGCCCTCCTACTGTCAGGGTTATAAGAACAAAGTATTTGATTCTCTGGCTGGGAGTTTTCTGGTTAGCCTTTATCATACTGTCCCCTTTGAGGGTTGGCTTAAACCAGCTCATCAGATGGTTGATAGTTCCAAGGGGACAGATGAATCCGCAGAAGACCCTGCCCAAAAGGATGGTGATTAAAAGGAGCCCGATTCCCCACCAGAATCCACTAACTAAAACATGTCCTGATAGCAGGGAAGATAGCCAAACTAACGGATCGAGCTGAAAGAAGAATTTGACCGGCTGGCCAAGCCGTAGGTCGGTCTCATGGGAAAAGACGATGGAGTAGTCGAGATAAATATCTCCCGGGAGACGGCTTTGTACAAGGAGAAGAAGGAATAAGGTGAGAAAAAAGGTTTGGCTTGTCCTTCTTATCCAGATAAGGTGTTTGGAGCTCACAGTGTCGCCCTTTGCATCTATCTAGCAATTCCTGGCCACCACGATCGCACTGCAATTGGATAAAATTAAGGTTTCGTAACATTTAGCATTTTGAAACAAGCCGGTTGCGTCA
>DTYH01000082.1 GCA_012961955.1 Desulfobacterales bacterium
TGGGTTGAAATGGAATCCCGCGGGTCGATCCTTGGAGGGATTTCAAGCCCTTGGACTTATTAAATGTCCTAATTAGCCTTCAATTAGACAAGGGTCTTAAATGCGTCTTTTGTTTGAGGAAGAGTCCGTTGCATAACCAGAAAGGGATTTAACATGTTAACCATCTCGCAAAACTCAATATTTACTAGAGGTATATCACCCGAAGTATCCAAGGTGATTCCTCTAAAGGAAGCGATACAAAGATATGTACGTCCCGGGATGGTGATCCACACATGTCAGACGGGTGTGAGGTGGTGTTCAGCTATATATTATGAGATTGCGCGTCAATTTTGGGGTCAGGAAGGAATCTTCACCCTCGTCGGTATTTCCATGAATTTCCCACAGTCGATCCTCGTTCATGGCAGGATGGTCAAAAAGGTCATTACCACATATTGTGGTGATCCCTATTATACCCCGAGTCCGAATCCAGTCTTCCAGAGGGCATTTCAGGAAGGTTCGCTGGAGATAGAAAACTGGTCCATCCTGACACTCCCTCTCAGGCTCAAGGCGGCTGCACTTGGCCTCCCTTATCTTCCGACCCGATCCTTGATCGGAAGCGATATGGCAAGAGAGAATAAGGCCTATTTTAAGGTGGTCCATGACCCTTTTTCTCCAGGGAATGAGGTAGGTCTGGTAAAGGCATTGCAGCCAGATCTGAGTATAATTCATGCCTGGCTTGCCGATCCTGAAGGGAATGCCATTTTCCTGCCACCGCTCGTCGAAAATCTGTATGGCGCTATGGCAAGCAGGGAGGGTGTTTTGTTAACAGTCGAAAAAATCGTCTCGGTTGATGTAATCAGGGAATATTCTCATCTCACAAAGCTTCCAGGGATTTATGTAAAAAGCGTTTCCGAGGTGCCTTTTGGCGCCCATCCCAGTGGTCTCTCCCGGGTCGGAATGAGGGAGATGGATCTATATGCCGAGGATTACGAATTTGTTGAGGAGGTTCATCAAAAAAGTAAAGACCCTAAAGAGTTACAGGCGTGGATTGAGGAATGGGTCCTTTCATGCAGGAACCATCAGGAATACCTGAGAAAGCTTGGTTACAGACGGATACTACAATTAAAAGGCGAGTCGCATCTGGATTCCTGGCGGTTTGATATCAAAAGTATCGAAGATCTCCCCCGAACAGAAGCGTATACGCCTTTAGAGATGGCCGTCATCGTCATGAGCCGAAAGTTGGCAGAGAGGGTCCAAAAGGAGAAATACCGCACCATGCTTGCGGGGGCGGGTATCGCCAACCTAGCTGCCTGGCTCTGCTACTATCGGTTAAAGGAGGAAGGATATCCTCTCGAACTGATGGCCGAGATCGGCTTATACGGATATGAACCCCGGCCTATGGACCCCTCCATCTTCAATCAACGAAATTTTCCCACGTGTAAGATGGTAACGGATACGCATACTCTTATGGGCGTCCTGATGGGAGGAGAGAATAACCGCTGCATCGGAGTGTTAGGCGCAGCAGAGGTAGATCGCTTCGGGAATATCAACTCCACAAAGATTTCTCAGAAGCGATTTATCGTAGGTTCCGGAGGAGCAAATGATATTGCCAGCTCAGCCCGTGAAGCAATGGTCATTGTCTTGCAATCCAGGAAGCGTCTTAAGGATAAGGTGTTTTACATTACCTCACCGGGAAGGAATGTTAGCACTGTTGTTTCTACGATGGGTGTATTTGAAAAGCTCAAGGGGGATAGTACCCTGAGTCTAACCGGGTATTTCCGGATGGATGACAGCCCGCCTGAGGCTACCATAGAAGAGATAAGATCGAATTGCGGCTGGGACCTCAATGTTTCACCAGACGTTGTCGAGATCGAAAAGCCAACCGTAAAAGAGTTGGAGATGCTGCGAGTATTTGATCCACATAGATACTACCTCGGACCAAGACCAAAAAGTTAATATTTATAGTTCTTCTGACCCGTCTATTTCGTCTGTTTGGCTGACCAGATATACCAAACACTTAGGGATCCTTGAATCCTTTGCTACCAATTAAATCCGAGAAAAAACAGATTTACTACATACCCTTGAACCTCGGCTCCCTTTTCTCCAGAAAGGCGGCTGTCCCCTCCTTGTGATCCTCAGTATCACAGCAAAATCCCTGAGTATAGATCTCATATTCTAAAGTCGTCTCTAAATCGAACTTCTCAAAGGCATCATAGATGAAACGTTTGGCAATACTCACTGCAAGGGGTGCTCTACTGGCTATCTTCCTGGCCATATCTTTTGTAGCTCGGTCTAGATCATCAGGTGGAACCACCTTGTTCACCATCCCGATCCGTAATGCCTCTTTTGCGTCAATCATGTCACCGGTAAAGACAAGCTCACATGCCTTTTTTGTACCAACCAACCGGGATAATAAATAACTTCCACCATAATCCTGGATAAGACCCACCTTGACAAACGCCTGGCCGAACCTTGCACTTTCCGAAGCAATGATAATATCACAGGCGAGGGCTAGGTTACACCCTGCGCCCACGGCAACTCCGTTCACCATTGCAATAACCGGGATGGAGAGCCTTCTAAGCTTAAGAGGGTTCTTCAGAACAGTCTTGAGCCCTGCCCTCCTTTCAGCTATGCTCATGCCCATCCTATCCCTCTGCGCACTTACGTCACCGCCAGCACAAAAGGCCCTCCCAGCGCCAGTAATTATCAGAACCCTTATTTCGCTGTCTTTTGCTACCTCATCGAGTTTCTCTCCAAATAGTACCTGAGCAGGCCAATCTAGAGCGTTTAATTTCTTCGGACGATTCAGGGTTATGGTGGCAATATTTCCTTCCTTTTTTAATAAGATACTATCTTCATCCATTTCTGATCGTCCTTTGCTGTTACTATTCAGTCAGCAAATCTTTCCCTGAATATAAGAGAAAAATAGGAGGAGCAAGGCGAAGCCCCACTCCTCCTTACATGCGTTTAACTGATAACCATTAACACATCCTTCCTGCCTGGAACCCTTCGTACGTAGCATTTATAATTCTACGAGGCTCCCGGGAATCTCCTACCGTAAGAATCTGGGGAACAATCCCTTTCAATTCTTGAGCCAGTCTGTTATTCGGGGTAAATCCCAGGGCAAGGATAACCGTATCCCCCTCCACAAGATTCTCATTACCATCCTTGTCCACTACGATAAGCCCTTTATCAGTGACCTCCTTGTATGTGGAGAATGGAACTATCTTCAACTTATAATTGGGTATCTTTGTCGTGAAAAGCCAGTAACGATGTATCGGTTCCATATCGACTCCTGGACCGTCGGTAAGTAGATACTGATCAGTACGGCGGGTGACCAGGGTAATATTCTTCCCTTGCTCGCCCAACACCACACAGAGGTCCATCCCCGTGAGCCCTGCGCCCACGACGATGGGGTTGTCCCCCACGTCTTTTACCTTGCCACTGAGCACGTCTACCCCCTGGACCGCCTTTTCCTTACCCGGAATGTCAGGTAGGATGGGAACAGCTCCGGTGGCCAAAATGACCGTATCTGGCTTCATGTTTCCCACGTCAGCTGCAGTGGCTTCCTTGTTCAACTCTATCTTTACATCCAGGTCTTTCAGCTTCTTCTCTAGATAGGCCTTTGGCCAGATATACTTGCCTTTTCCAGGGGCTGCAGCTGCGAGGTACAATGTTCCCCCAAGCCGGTCACTCTTTTCCCACAACGTCACGTCGTGGCCTCGCATCTTGGCTGCACAAGCGGCCCACATACCAGCCGGTCCTCCTCCGATGACCAGAACCTTTTTTGCCTCAGGTGCAGGAGTGATTTCTACATACTCCTTTCTTCTCCCAAGTAAAGGATTTACGGTACAACGACAGTGAAGGTCAGCAAAGACATGGTTTCCTATGCAGCCTATATTACAGCTTATACACTTATTAATATCGTCCTCTCGACCTTCATATGCCTTCTTGGGCCATTCAGGATCAGCGAGTAATCCCCTGCTTATGGCAACAAAATCCGCTCGTCCCTCGGCAATTATCTTCTCAGCAATGGAAGGGGTGCGGATGTTGCCTACGCAGATCACGGGTATATTCACCACGCTCTTGATAGCCTCCGCTTGGTAAACCCTCCAGCCTTCCTTATAGTCCATCACGTCAAGAAGGGTTTGCATGCTCTCATAGATCCCGCAGCTGATATCTAACAGATCAACGCCGGCAGCTTCCAAGGCCTTGGCGATCTCTTTCGATTCATCCAGGGTGAGCCCGCCCGGGACAAACTCTTCAACGCTGTACCGGACACAGATGGGAAAATCCGGACCCACTTTTTCCCTCGTACGTTCGATGATCTCTAACAGAAACCTCATACGGTTTTCCAGCGATCCTCCATATTCGTCCGTCCTCTTATTGGTGTACGGGGAAAGGAATTGGCAAATGAGATACCCGTGGGCACCATGGAATTCCACGCCATCCATTCCTGCCATTTTTACCCGGAGGGCCGCCTCCGAATACCTTTCGATAAGGTCCTTGATGTCTTCCTTGGTGGCCTCCCTGGCAGTGGTCTGCATGATTCCACAGGTGCTTTCAGAGGCCGATATGGGCTGTACCCCTTCGCTAATCCGCAAGTCTGTCTGCCGACCAGCGTGGTGGACCTGCTGGAAAATCTTGCAATCGTAAAGGTGCGCTGCTTCTGCCAATTGCTGATATCCGGCGATATACTTATTATCGTCCAGACGTAACTGTCTCACCACATTCTTCCCTTCCGGGTATTTGACCTGCGTATTTTCCACGATGATCAACCCTGTGCCGCCCTCAGCGATCCGGCGATAATGATCTACCATAAGATCGGTGACTTCACCTGTTGCCGAAGCGAAATTGGTAGTGGTAGGGGGGTGTACGATACGGTTTTTTATCTCAAGTTTTCCAACCATAATAGGTTCCCAAAGCTTTGGATATCTTCCTGACATTCTGTAGGCTCCTTTCTTAAGTCTTTGCGTTATAAGATCATCAACACCCCTTCGCCAGGAGAATCTTCCCAGACAAAAAAGAATTCCACCATTTCCAGTTAAGCTAAATGGCTTCCAACTGGAAAATACAATCGGGATCCCCCTTGGGTCGGCTAGCCTTGCGGATGGCTTTTACCTTCCCCATCTTCGGATAGAACTCGGGGAGCAACGAATCACACCAATTAGAACATGTAGCCTTGGCGACATATTCCTCCCTCTTGTCGGCCGGGATGTTGTCCCACACCGGACAAGTCTTCACTTCCTCATAGCACACAGTAGGGGAAACAACGGTCCACGGGCACTCAAAACCCCAGATATGATGAATGTGATCCGAAACATTAATAAGGGTTTGCTGGTCCGCCTCTCCGGGTTTAAAACCAAAATACTCCTGGTAAAACTGTGTGCCAACAATACCCTGAGTCCGGCCTACACTCCGCAGAAGCTCAACCGCCTTATCGTAACCATACATCTTCTCTGACTCCTGAAACCAGGTCCAAAGAGTAGACCAAATGCCCCATACAGCAAAAGAAAAACGCTCATCAGGAGTCAAATCTTTGGCTAATTTCCCGCTCATAACCTCCTCCTTTCTTCTTGAGATGAAAACTTAAACTCGGAAACTGTGGGTTAAGATGGGAATCTCTTACACAGGGAAAGGACTGTCTCTGATCATAAAAACCCTCTGCTGAATGACTAAATGTGACATATTTAGTCTGTTAATCGACGGAAAAATTAAAAGTTCCGCTAGGTCGTTTCACGAAAAATCGAGCGTTTAGCCGCTTGCTTTCCTATTGAGCAGTTGGTAAGATCATAGGGTAGAAGACGTAAGGAGGCTGGGCAAAAATACCGAGTTCAGTCCGGCACGTGTTATCATGTCGTGAAGACGCACAGGGTTGTTGCTCGAATGCTGCTATTCCTGACGATCCCTATCGCATGATTAACTTCTTCTATTAAGGCCTAAGATTCTGTGCCAATCACGTATGCGCCTGGTAGTGTGATGCAGCAGACAGGAGGGGTTGACTCTGAGATGCACAGCATCCGAACAGTTGCTCTTGGGTCATTAACCGGTAGCCCACAAACATAACATCTTCAAGGGGATAGGTTATAGCGATACTAGCATCAGATCGCGGTATGTATTGGTCCTTTCAGCCATCGGTACAGGCCAGAACTGTAGAGGACAAAAGCACGAACAAATGCGACAACAAAACGAGAGAAGATCACTCCATGCTGGCGCTGCTGGCACAGACAAAGATTCTTACCTTTCTTACATGTATGCCTTGATCCAACGGTTAACTTAAGCAGTCTGTCCAGGAATCAAAGCTTGGTTACACATATAGCACTTTTCAGTTAAGAATAGCTATGACCAAATTATCCGCGACGGCGTATGCTGGTGAATAGGGTTTTTTTGTGTCTACCTTCTATTTCGTTTTATATCATGACATACCTTTTCAGTCAAGATTTTTTTCTTTCCCTATGGCCTTCTCCCTCCTAACGCGTATCACGTTGCGGAAAGTTGGCTCAACTTCCTAACCAGGAAAGGAATCCTACGTTGGTGTTGTAAATTTTCGGTTTCCCGTTACGTTTTCCGGGCGATCATCGGTAAAAGGGGATAGGCAATATATATTCTTTTGCATGGGGTCAAAAGGTTACTAATCCCTTAATTCTTGCCCCTTTATCGCTGATACTTTCACACGGTAATCTACAACCCTTGTGGGATAGCCGAATATTTACTTAGTCTTTCTATCAGCTTGGTAGTGAAACCCCTTTGGGAAACCCGCAGTTTGCGATAGGGCATCCTATTGCAATAACATCATTTATTGCAAGGCTATTAAAGGTATTTATGAAACGCTCAACTACTGATTCCAGTGGGATGGAACATCAAAAAACTGAAACGCGTTTTCAAAGGTAAGCCTGATCTTAACTTCGGGTGAAAACTCCTTAGAACGGTTCAACGCGTAAAGGTCTTCATAGAAGGCGATAACGGAATCGGTATTGCACATGATTCGATATATATCCTGGGGATGGTCATTTACGATCCTCTTCAATTCGTTCAGAGAGGTCTTGATGGGACTGAGCGTCACTCCTGCCCAGTACCCCTTCTCCAAGACGTGACCTATGGTCTCCGGTGTACAGTGGTCAACCACTGTGATTTCTGCCAGCCCAGGGTGCGCATCCAAGATCGAAAGGACCTGATTGGTGATCTCCACCTTATTACCCCTGGGGGTATGAACACCAAATCTTTTGCCCATATCGATAAGTGTCCGGCACAGCTCCAGATGTGCTTCAAAGACTTCTTTCTCCTGATCGCTT
Source organism: Desulfobacterales bacterium (assembly GCA_012961955.1). Taxonomy (GTDB): domain Bacteria; phylum Desulfobacterota; class Desulfobacteria; order Desulfobacterales; family DTYH01; genus DTYH01. The sequence continues at coordinate 7,272 of DTYH01000082.1, forward strand.
CCGGTCTCAAGACCGATCTCGCCGATCCCAAGACAGATAGGATCCTCCAGAAATGGAAGCAAAAGATCTTCTACGTCCTCGGCGCGGAGATCCTGTGGTATATTCCTGGGATGGATGCCACAGAGAAGGAAACAGTCCAATCCTTTCCGTCTGAGATGTCGGATAACGTTGGCCTGGCTCTCCATGTAATCCTTCAGGTCCCTACTCCTTTCAATCCTCATACCAAAAGCCCACGAGATTAGGATACACCCGTATCCTTGCAGAACCTTGATCCGCCCCGGGTCTTCCTTGTACAAGAGGTCAAGATGGACATGACTATCGATGATCCTGTTTTCAAAACCCTTCATCTTTTATGACTCCTTTCCTCACCCTATTTGCTCTGCCCCACCTCGGCAGCTTCGGTCTTTGATATTGGTAGGTCACAATAAGTAGAACGTTTTCCTTAAATCGTTCGAACAAAGAATCCTCCCGCTAAACGATTAGTACAATTTTGTAGCACTCTAGCTCTTTGAAAAAAGAGTTAAAGTGTTATCTTCCATTTAATCTCTTTGGGTAGTAGTACAAAAAGTGATTAAATCTTATTAATTTGATTGACAATCGAAATTAAATATTGCAATCTCTCCATTCCTCATTAAATTTATACAGTACAAACTGTAACCTAAGCAAAGAATTTTCTCATCTAAAACGTTACAGGAGTAAAACTATGTTGATAATCGAGGATCTAAAGGTTGAGGTTCAGGGTAAGACCATCCTTGAACATATTGACCTTGAGGTGCCACCAGGCAAAACCTACATCCTCTTTGGCCCCAACGGTTCAGGTAAGACCTCACTCTTGATGGCCATCATGGGGTTCAGCGGATATAAGGTAGTTAAGGGCAAGATATGCTTCAAAGGAGAGGATATCACCAACCTTCCCATAAATGAACGTGCCCGCATGGGGATTGGCATGTCTTTTCAAAGACCACCATCCATCGATGGTGTAAAGGTGAGGGATATTCTCAAGATATGTGGAGCAAAGGATGATGAAGTAAATGAACTTGCTTCGAATGTTCACTTTTTGGAATTCATGGATCGAGATGTAAATGTTGGCTTTTCTGGCGGGGAAATAAAGAGATCAGAGCTTCTTCAGCTCATGGCACAGAGCCCTGATCTATTATTATTTGACGAACCTGAGTCTGGGGTCGATCTGGAAAATATCTCGCTGATTGGAAACGCTATAAACTATCTCTTGAAGGGAATTAGCCAGGGCAAGAGGGAATATTGTACGTACAAAGAAAGGTCTACACGGAAACGGAGTGGCCTCATAATTACGCATACTGGCCACATTCTAAACTATGTTGATGCAGATATGGCCAATGTCCTTTATAACGGTAGAATAGCCTGTCAGGGAAACCCAAGAGAGATCTTAAGAGGAATTTCCGTCCACGGTTATGGAGAGTGTATAAGATGTCTAAACAATTGCAACAAATAGATGTCGAGAAGTTTATTCATGAAGGCGGGGAGCATCCTTATATCGACGATCTGAATCAGATACCGGCTGATGATCAGCAACGGATGATTCTAGCGGGTATAGATGTAAGTGAGGAGGAACGTTCAGGCACCTATATTCAGGAAGATCATAGTGTTGTTCACTGCAAGACCAGGCAGGACGGCCTGGAAGTGCTTGACATCAATACAGCCCTTGAGCGTTATGAATGGCTGAGGGACTATATGTGGCGTGCAGTAAACCCCGATACGGACGAGTTTACACGAATGGCAAATCATATCTCACATTACGGTTACTTTATTCGCGCACTACCAGGAGCGCGCTCACTCTATCCTGTTCAGGCCTGTCTCTACTTAAAGACAGAAAACCTTTCCCAGAATGTGCACAATATCGTCATTGCGGACGAAGGGTCTGAATTACACATCATAACCGGGTGCTCTACGAGCAAGGACTTAAGTGCTGGTCTCCACATCGGTATATCTGAGTTTTATGTTAAGAAGGGGGCAAAGTTAAGTTTTACCATGATCCACAACTGGTCAGAAGGGGTCGTAGTTAGGCCTCGCTCAATCACTGTGGTTGAAGAAGATGCCCAGTTTATCAATAATTTTATAATCCTTAATCCCGTAAAATCGCTCCAGATGTATCCAACCACATATATGGAGGGTCCCAGGGGAGTCGTTCGGTACAATTCTATCCTGGTTACACCTCCAGGTTCACACGTCGATGCAGGTGGACGTGTATATCTTAGGAAGGAGGGTTGTCGTGCAGAGATCATTTCCAGAACAATAACTACTGGAGGGCATATTATAGCACGTGGCCATCTGATCGGTGAAGTGCCCGGTATAAGGGCACATCTGGAATGTAAAGGGCTTATCCTAGGAGATGGAGTCATACATGCCATTCCGGAGCTTGAGGGTCGATCTGAAGGATTAGAGATGTCCCATGAGGCAGCGGTGGGACGTATTGCACAGGAGGAAATTGAATATTTGATGGCACGAGGCCTTAGCGAAGAAGAAGCAACCAGTGTTATTGTGCGCGGTTTTCTCAACGTGGATATTCAAGGGCTCCCACCTCAGCTACAAAAGGAAATAGACAAGGCCATTCAAAAGGGGGAAAAGGAGTTCTTTTAAGGTAACCGTTCACCGGAGCTGACATCCCGGTGAACGGTTGGTTAGTCACTTGTGTTCAAAAGCTGGGCTAAAATTTTCAACCTATCGCCCTCAGCTGTTCCAGACACTTAGTGACTTCTCCAGATTTGGGAGGACATCCCTTGACCTTGAGGGCGTCCTTGTACTCCCTGTTCTTCTCTATAGCGCACTGGCCGAGTAAGACTACGTCTTTGGCGTCAGCTCTAGGCTCGATATCCTTTCCCGCGCAAATATAAACTTTATCGAACTTCCTCCCTTTTGCATTAAGCGCAAAATTCGCGCACCCGACAAATAGTGTATAGCCACAACCAGAACAGAGACTGATACCCGGAGCTGGGAAATGGATCCCGGTGATCCCGGCCTCATCTAGTATGTGCTGCGACCATGCCAGGGTCCACTCCAATGGCTGACGTACATCCTCCAGCCTCTCCCCCAGGATCTCAATATCCTCAAGCCTGACCTCCCTTCCAGACAACTCCCCGTATCTTTTCAGATGAGGGACGTCATCTATTGAATACCCTAAGATTTCAGCACCTACCATGTCTACGGCCAGGATGTCCGTTCCGGCAACGATTAGATCAAATCTATGCGGTACAGTCAGGGACGACCCTAAAAGGGGTCCCCGTTCAAGTGCGTATATTCCATCAATAATGACCAGGTGATTAGGTATTCTTCTCCCCAGATGGGCAATCATGTCATCGAGACCCATTTTATGAAACTTTTTCTTAGACTTAAAAGAAAGGCACCCCTTTAGATTCTTCAGGGCCAGGCTTACCACGGACTGATTGTGGGTCTTTAATACCGGGACATTGATGAAAAAGTCGGTCTCAAACACCTCCTTGCTGACCTCTATTTCGTTTCCTAGGAGTTCTATTTCCTCAAAATTTCCCTCATTGAAATCGCAGACCCTTGCTCCGAATCTTTCTGCCACAGGCTGGAGACCTGACCATACCATGGCGCGATTTGTATCCAGCTTCAATTCCTTAAGCACGATAGCTCCTTCGCCAATAGTTATCCTGTCACAACCAAGGTCCTTGAGAATGGAAAGAAGCTCGGTCATCACCTCAGGACTTGTGGTCATCCCATGGGGAGGAATCTTTCTTGATCCTGCTGCAACAACGTTCGGTTTGACTAGCACCCTGTCTCCCCTTTTTAAATCCTTAAGGCCCTCACACATCTCAATCGCTTTTCTTAGTGTTTGCTTTTCTTCCTGGTATTTTACTATTGCCACCTGCATTGGACTTCTCCTTTCTTAAGATATTGTCTATCTATAAACTCTATTACCCATATCCCATCAAGGTTAGAGAATTCGACGAGTATTTCTTAACGACATTTTTTTAACTCCACTTCAATGTCATTGACTTAACCGGATTCTCTCTATCTTTCGTGAAAGTAACGCTCAGTTCATCCAGAGGGGTCCTTGCCATTGTAGAACGTTGTTTTACACGCCGCCGGACTATGGCGGGGGATAAACTCCCGCCCTACAAATACGGGACAAGCAGGGGGGCAAAGAAAAAAATATATGCATACCTTTTCCAGACATATCCCCATACTACAGCGTTACTTTTTGACGCCATGCCCGTGAAGGCGGGCATCCAAGATCCCAGCGATATTGAAAACGGACCGGATTCCCGGCCCCGATCGGGGCCGAGGACAAGCTTTCGCGGGAATCACATTATAAGTAACCATCTCATATAATTTGGAACGAATTCCAGATAGATAACGATAACATGTCGCTATAGTGCCAAGTCGATGACATTGATTCGACTTCCTGAGCTGCGTTAAACCATTTTCTAATGAAACAGAATTTATTTAACAGTCCAAATCTACTTCAATAGAATCCAGAATTCAGGAGCCCGAATCCAGAAGAAAATTGAACCAGATCAACCATTCTGAATTCTGACTTCCAGCCCCTAGTTTCTTGTTTCACTCACAACTCTCTAGCTAAAAGCGCCGATGACAATCATAGCCGGAAGACCAAGGGTGTGAAACTTAAGTAACATTTTACCCCTTGGGTATCTAGGACGGTAAGTTACAAAGGGCCAAACGGGTACATTCTCTTCAACAAAGAAGGTGTTGACTCAAAAACCGTTTCTGTTAAGATACAATCATTCATGAATGATGATTTTGTAAAAAGTCTAATTCTGCTCCCTACGTGAGCAATTTTGGGATTCAGAATGAATCATCCAGCAAAAACCTCCCGCTTGCTTCGGCTGAGCCCTCGGGATGGTGGCAGGGTCCGATTTGCGTGTATGGCAAAGGACCGACAAGCTTGTAGTGAATGTCTATGAGATCATCAGCCGGTTCCCCTTCGCATGAACTGTACGGCTTGACTTCCCAACCTCGACGTGCTGCGGTTTCAACTCCTCAAGACGTCGCTGAATGATAGGGATCTAAAGTGCGCAGATGTTTCTGAACTACTGACTCTGATTGAGGCGGTTGGCAGGGTGCTGGACGGCCATTCCAAGGCCCCTCTGAATTCTGGCTCCTGAATACCTGAGCAGTAACATTCATTCATACGTCATTCTGTTAACCGAAAGAAAGGATATAGTAATTTTGTCTCTTGAGACAAGGCCGGCCGGATCAAAAGACAGCCCACATACTCGATTACGATTCAGGGTAAAAGATACACCGATAAGCATGGTGGGTTCACAATATCTGTAGGGTGGGATTTTACACACGCCGCAATTTTGGTGGCATATAGAATGCCACCCTAGATTTGGTTCTGGCTTATAAAAGGGTTGCCCGATAACTATATTTACCCCCGTTAGAAGAGCCCAGTGCTGAAGCACGGGGTTAAGATCAAAATATCATACCTTGTTCATGCACGGAACCCGTAAGAGACCGAAGGTCTTACGGCGCGGGGTTTAATGCCCCCGTACGAAATTCTAACGGGGTTTACGTCCAATGTGTCCCCACCCAGTGCATCATGTATCCTGTATCGTAACTTCAGCTTGAATCTGATGCAACCGGCTTGTTTTAAAATGCCAAGATGTTACGAAAGGATAAAATGAGTAAACCAAAGATATTGATCGAATTCTGGGAATTTTTAAAATACCGCAAGAAATTCTGGCTTGCACCCATTGTGATTATGCTCGTCCTTCCCTCCGTGCTGATCCTTCTTACCGAAGGTTCCGCCGTTGCACCCTTTGTATATGTCCTTTTTTAGGAACAGGGTGCTGACTCCACACCGTTCACCCCGGTAGAAACCCCCGTGCGCCAGCACGGGGATCATAATCAAAGTGTCGTACGGTTTTTTACCCCGTGATCTGTTACAAAACTACCTTCTTAGGTCATACATCCTTCTGCGTAATAGTTAGCTCGACCCTTTTAGGGTTGTCACAGTCTTTTAATGTAGAAACCATCGAGAGTACAACCTTCCTGAATATTTCCTTGACAAAACGGTTCAGAGGAATCTTCTTCTGGTTTACCATTAGGACAACTCCATCTTTCCTTTTCTTTTGTAGAAGATATTTTTTCGCTATAAATTCATAGATCTGTTTCGTATTATTAATGTCGAGGAGTGGGACATCAATATCGAGTGGGGCGTCTGTAGCGACAGCAATAAGACCATCCTCCTTTCGGCAGAAAAGGTGCTCATGCACTCCCTTTCGAAAGACTTCAATCTTTGGGTTTCTTGAGGTTTTGTATCCCTCGCAAATTATTATGTCCACATCCTTTAGAAAAAGGTCGCATATTCGATCAAGGTCCATCTCCTCTGATAATGCTCTTACCAGGGCCATCTTCTTGGGAGATGAGATAATAACGTCCGGCACACCCGCCTTTGTAAAACGCCATGTGTCCTTTCCCTGCTGGTCTATCTCAAACCCGCCAACCGCATGCTTGACGATCCCAACCTTATATCCATTACGTTTAAATTCAAATATCAATCTCTCAATAAGTGTTGTCTTTCCGGTCTTTGATTTCCCTATGATACATATAATTGGTGGCATGATAACCAATACCTCTCCCTCTTATCCGGTTCGTTTTACGTCATGTCTTAGTGGTCATATCAATAGTTTTTTAACCAGCAGGAGACAGATTAAGACTCTCAAACTCGTCGTTCCGTCGGACGACGGGTCCGATCCGCATGACTCGGGAACGCGTGTAGACCCCCAATGTTACGATCAAATAAATAACTCTAGAAAATTTATTCATCAGGAGGGATTTATACAATATATTGATGAAATTATCAAAGAGAAAATTCGCAAAATCTTTCCGTTAATGCTTGTTTTGGCAGGTTTATGGTGCGTCTTGCCCAAAAGACTATTCTGATGATAGGCCATTCCGTGACGTCATATCCTATTACCTCATAGACTAGAGAGTGGACATCTTAACCGTCCGTACAGGTGCTGAGGGTCTCAATATCTGTTCAGGACAGAGAATGCGTGTGGTGTTGCTGGATCTGAGGGTGCCAGACTGTGAATGGGTGGCTTTATATCCACCATCCTATCATACAACGATCGAAAAAAGATCGATTTTTCCGTTACCCTCGACTCTCAAGAAATCCGAGTAGTCGTACGGTTCTTAAGATAGAGGCTGAAGTAGCCGGGTGGATCATATCCGTGGGGAATACAGCCAAATGGATAGAACAAGGTTAGAGGACCAGCTCATCCTTACCTTTTTGGGTTTGCTATTGATCATCATGTTAGCGGTCGGGGTGGTCCACCGAATAACAAACGACTTTTATATCGCCCACGCGATTTCCATTGCCCTGGCCATGGGCAAGGGATTATTTCCAGAAGTATATTTTCTAGTTCCATGGTAAAAAGACTGAAGAGTCTCAGCAATGTCGCTAGTGAAATCAGTCGGGGTAAGCTTACAACGGACATACCTATTCTGTCTAAGGACAACGTCCGCGATCTTGAAGAGGTTTTCCAGGTGATGGTAAGCCATCTCAGGCCCATGATATTCGAGATGAAGAGAGGTCTCCCTCCATGTCCAGAAGACCAATACGCACCGTAGGGAACTCCTAAAAAACGTACTGGCAAATAGCCAAGAAATAGACAAATCAGCACTGGCTATTCCCAAAGGCTCAGAGGATCAAACCATTATTGTCTATTGTCCAAGAGACTTCTCTGGCGCTTGAGAACGGACTAAGGGAACTCCACGAAATGGTCAGTCATCTGGGTTTCCAAGATCAATGAGGCGCGGCACAGGACGGAAATACGGGAAGCCAGTCCCTCTAAAACCCTGAAGCACCTCGACGGGACGTTTAAACAGATGTCTGAGTACTCGCAACCCATATATACCCTGACCAATGGGGTGGAAAAGATTAAACTGGTTTATAGACGTCATGAATGAAATCACACAGAAGACCGATCTCCTTTCCCTCAATGCCTCCATTAAGGCAACAAGGCAGGTAACGCAGGGAAGGGTTTCGCCCTTGTGGCCAACGAAATAAGAAGCATGGCAGAAAATTCTAAAGAATCATCGCACGAGATAAGAAAGATAGTGGAAGGCATCTTCCAAGATAATGAGGCAGTTATAGACTCGTTATCGAATAGTCAGGTTGACATCAATAAGGGTCCTGAAATCATAAATAGCACAGTTGATACGTTTCGCGAGATGCTGTCCGGTGTCAAGGAAATCTTCAGGGATGGAGAAGGTAACAGGCAAACAGAAGAAACAGATGGCCTATATTTTAGACCAATTTGAGTAGCTTGCCCAGCTCGCCCATGAAAATTTTGTCTCCATCCAAAAGACTGGAAGAGGATATAAAGAGAACCGTGGATGGGATGAGCGGCCTGAACACACTTTCGGAAAGGATGATGGCGAGTCAACATCGCTTCAGGCTCCGTGAAGGCCAACCGTGGAATGGTTTACGTTTAACGCAGGAGATAGAGTGTTAGTATTACTAATAGTGGCTCTTAACATCTACCTGGTGGTGAATGATTTCAGAATAACACCTGTCGCACTTGTACCGTCCTGTCATATCGGATTGATATACTACCATGGGGAGGTGTTTGATGTTATCCATGTTGGAGGCTTGCCGAGCGACAAGAAAAGGGGGTTCGGTACCGGTCTCGTCCGGGCATCTTATCATCCTTTTTAAAATAGTCACACGGAAGCTAGGCCCTGACCCCTCCTTTCACACGGCGTTTAATGCGCCGTATGAAGTTCTAATGGGGTTTACGTGTAATGTTTTCCTGGGCGGCGAATCCTGTATCCTGTATCGTAACTTCAGCTTGATTCTGATGCAACGGTCTGTTTCAAAATGCTAGATGGATACCATAAAAGATATTGACATGTGGTTTCAAGATGTAGTACCCAAACAGGGAGGGATCTTTTAGTTTCTCGCTTTCATCTAGGTAAAGGAATAACATATATACAAAAGGATGATCAGATACTGTTGGTGGTGTACTTCAACTCAGGTGTGCACATCGCTTAGTCATCGCTAAGTAATTTTTTGAAGATCGCAAGTACCACGTGGGCCAGTTCTGAGCCCATATGTTTTTCCTGGGGCCGTGGGCTGTTAAACCCACGGCCTTTCTTTAGAAGCCGAGTTTCTCTAACCATTCACAGGAATTATTCCGCCACGTAATATAGGAATTTTCTGAATTATGGGCCTTCTTTACGGATTCTGGAGCTATTTAAGATCCCAATTTAGCACGTTCACTCAGTTAAGGGGCTGAACGGGGTAAACTTTAATCGATTTAGGAGGGAACGCTTATGACACAGGTAAAAGTATTTTTAAGGGATGACGAGATTCCAACTAAATGGTATAACATTCTACCTGACATGCCCACGCCGATGAAGCCGCCCCTTCATCCCGGGACGGGGAAGCCGATAGACCCGGAGGACTTAGCCCCTGTATTTCCCGTGAATCTTATAGAGCAGGAAGTGAGCAGTGACCGGTGGATTGACATACCCGAGGAGGTTATCGAAAAATATCTTATTTGGCGACCCACTCCGCTTTATCGTGCTCTCGCTCTAGAGAGGATACTCGATGCACCTGTTAAGATCTTCTTCAAACATGAGGGTGTAAGCCCGCCCGGATCTCATAAGCCGAATACCGCTATACCACAGGCCTATTATAATAAGGTCTTTGGGATAAAACGGCTTACAACCGAGACTGGTGCGGGTCAATGGGGATGCGCTTTAAGCTTTGCGTGTATGATGTTTGGCCTAGAGTGCAAGGTGTATATGGTAAGGATTAGTTATCAACAGAAACCTTATCGCCGCTTGATGATGATGACTTGGGGAGCTAATTGCATTCCAAGCCCTAGCGAGCAGACTGAAGCCGGTCGTAAGATACTGGCAAAGCATCCAGATTCGCCGGGAAGCCTGGGAATTGCCATTAGCGAGGCCATCGAGGACGCAGTAGTCGACGAAAGTGCGCGATACTCTCTCGGGAGTGTACTCAATCATGTACTTCTTCACCAAACAATTGTTGGCCTGGAAGCTCAAAAGCAGATGGAAAAGCTTGGTCTTTATCCCGACGTCGTGATGGGCTGTGCGGGTGGAGGTAGTAATTTTGCTGGGTTGGCCCTACCATTTGTCCGTGATAAGATAAATGGCAAGGATATTTCCATTGTAGCCTGCGAACCTGCATCCTGTCCTACCTTGACTCGTGGTCCCTATGCCTACGACTTTGGTGACACTAACCAGACAACACCGCTACTCCCTATGTACACCCTGGGACACGACTTTGTACCAGCACCAATACACGCTGGTGGACTGAGGTATCACGGGATGGCCCCTATTATTAGTCACCTGGTCAAGGAGAATATAATAGAACCACGAGCATATCATCAGATAAAGACGTTCAAGGCCGGTGTGCAATGGGCACAAACAGAGGGCTTTATCCCTGCCCCTGAGACCAATCATGTGATTGCCGCCGTGATCGATGAGGCCAATCGTGCAAAAGAGGAAGGTAAAGAAAAGGTTATCCTGTTTAACTGGAGCGGGCATGGAATCATGGACCTGGCTGCCTACGATGCCTATCTGTCAGGCAAACTAACAGATTATGAACTCTCTGATGAGGAGATTCAAAAGGGTCTGAAGGCCATCGAAGGATTCCCGAAGCCATGCTGATGTCTCAGTTATTCGTAACGCTTTTAGCATCTTGAAACAAACCGGTTGCATCAGACGCAAGCTGAGGTTGCGATACAGGATGCAAGATGCAGGATATACGACCCAGTCGGCGGGAAAAGATTGCAGATAAATATAGTTTCCGCGCAACACTTTTGTACGCAAAACCAAATGTGGGGGGCACTTTATATGCCACGGAAATTGCGGTGGTTCTAAAATCTCACCCTGCAAATATCGTCAACTCATGAAGGTTATGGCTACTGCTCTATATCGGGTTTCCCACGTGGCCTAAAATTATAACAGTTTTCCCTAATACTACTATGTAATCTCGTATCTTGCATCCTTGTATGGTATGTTCAGTACTCGGGTTGTCTTTTGATCCCGGTGGACTTGTTTGAAGAGGTTAAATTACTACACTTATTGTGTTTTGGGATTGCTTATGAAGATCTGTGATGAATTATACGACCAACTGGAGACACGATGTCCCAAGCTGGGCAGTCAGGTTCGATTTTATTACTGTCGCAGGGAGGATGACGATCTTCCCTGCCAAAGGATATTCTCCTGCTGGGAGTGGCGCTTCCCTGTAAGAGAGTTTATAAAAACCAAATTAAGCAAGGAGGATTGGAAGCGCCATTTTAACAAGCCTCCCAAGGATAGGCTGACCACGCTCCTCGAACTGGTAGAAGAGGCCAAAAGGAGAAGAACGAAAAGCTAACAGCAGATTCTCAACATGATCATGATCAGGATCGGGACAAGCTGATTTCAGTAAGGCCCCAGCGTGACCACTCTGAAGGGCCACGGTGAGGTTTTTGGGGAACCTATCCGCACGAAGTTCACTCTGTTAAACAGGGTTCATAAATGTTCGGTCATCCCATACGGTTTCTAAGTGGATTATGAGTCTCAAGCCGGCGTCACTATATTTTCGCATCAGGTTGTTGGAAATTTCCCATAGCCAGTATGAACGGCACAAACATATAACGCTACTCTGTATAGCTAAAGGCTCGGGGTGTGCCTCGCAAATATTTTCGTAGCTGCTCAAAATTAACAGGCCCTGTTCTTGGGTCTGCCCTCACGCAAAAAAAACATATTGGCGGCTGCTTTTCCCGGGTAATGTATGACGTTTACGGAATAACCGAATGTTTAGCCCGTTAGAAAACCCCCGTGCGGAAGCACCGGGCTATAAGGCCCATAGGAACGAGTAAAAAACGGGTTTTGCAAAGGTCTCTGATCGATACCCTGAGGCAGCGAGGTATGCTGCCTCAGTCCCCGTATAACCTGTATAAACTTCTATTCCGAGGAGAGAGGCGTGTTACCATTTAAGATTATATTAAGATTATATAGGGAACGTATTTAGTTGAGAACAGCTCGCCATGAATATCCTTTCACTCCGTGAGGAATAACTCCCTGACATATCCCGGAATCTCAATTGTTGCATCTAACTTCGTGTAATTACTTGTTCTCTAACACAATCTCACAGCACTTCCGCTTGACCTAATAAGTACCCTATTTATATTAAATAGAGCAGGTAAATTTTCTTTGTAGCCTGGCTTTGGGTATTTGACCCAGCCTGATTCCTTTTGTTTAAACCGGTCATTTGACAAACCCGGTACACGAAAGCTTTGGAGTCGTGTCTTAGGCAAGTTTATGTACAAAGAACGCTTTGATAATGGTAGGTCATTTGAATTTCGACAGTAGCCGTTTAAATTACGATCGTACGACGTTGATGAACTCGCAAAAAGTAACTTTGCGAACGAGTTTCAGCAAATTTGGAAGAAGATTCGGAATGAGCCTCGCGTTAAAATTTTCAAACTGTTTGAGGGCGCAAGCCCGAGTTTTTGAAATTTTGCCAGGCTAATTCTAAGTCCGAAGATTGGTCACGAAGAGAGCAAAATTAGATTTTTTACGAGACCATCAACCTTAAGATCTTTCTCTGTATGATATTAATAGAGGATCGAAACAGATTTTGGGGTTGCGAAGGGGGCTTTTTTGTATATATGATAGAAACATCTTCAGACCAGAAGAAAGACCGCCTCAGCATCTACAGCCCAATATTGTCCTGATCATAGGTAATTAATTGATCATAAAGGCAACGTCCTATGGCAGAGACCCCGGAAATTCTTGACAGAGAGTCAAGCAAGCAATGGCTCGTGCGTCTCCCAACAGATATAATTGTAACCTGGAGGGAAGAAGAGGGACCTGTTGTGGAAAGGATTCCTCCCAAGGTGGCCGAATGGCTTGGAAAATCAACACATGATTTAGAAGGTCAGCCCCTTTCCAGAGTCTTTGGTGAGACGCTTCCTGACATAGCATTTATTGCTGAAGAAGTTTATCGGTCATGCATTCCAGTCAGGAATTATCTCGCGTATTTCAAGGATCATTCCGGTTACAGGCACTCTATTCTTATCCAGGCCGATCTCAAGGATCAAATAGGAAAGAATAGATCCAAGGCTGTTGTTCTACACCTGGAGGACGTATCCGATAAGGAAGAGTTTAAGAAAGGACTCGTAGTCCCTAAGAAATTCCACGGCATGGTAGGGCAAGCCCCCGCCATTCTCAATGTCTTTCGGAAGATTGAAACCTATGGCCCTACTGATGCCCCTGTACTAATCACAGGTGAGACTGGCACAGGAAAGGAACTGGTTGCAAGAGCATTACATCAATCAAGCCCGCGTCGAAGGAATCCCTTTGTAGCTGTTAACTGCTGTGCTTTATCATCCGAATTGCTCGAATCAGAACTTTTCGGACATGAAAAAGGGTCTTTCACGGGAGCGATACGTTCCCACAAGGGTCGATTTGAAAGAGCGGATAGAGGAACACTCTTTCTGGATGAGGTGGGTGACATGCCCCTTAGCGCGCAGGCCAAGTTATTGCGTGTCCTGGAAGAAAAAGCAGTTGAACGGGTGGGAGGAGAAGAAGAGAAACCAATAGACGTCAGAATAATTACAGCAACAAATGTATCTTTAGAAGAGGCAGTCTTTCACAAGCGTTTCCGGGCCGATCTTTATCATCGTATTTCCGTACTGCGTATCAACCTCCCGCCCCTTCGTCAACGAACCGGGGATATCCCTCTCCTGGTCAACTATTTCCTATCCCTTTTCAATCAGAAGTATAGACGAAACGTAGTCAGGCTAACACGGGAAGCACTTGCACTCTTGGAGAGCTATTCGTGGCCGGGGAATATTCGAGAACTGCGGAATGTACTCGAACGGGCGTATGTGGAGACTCAAACGAATGTTATAGGGAGGCAGGCTTTTGAGGAATGGCTTCGAGAACGTTCGCTTCTTGTTCCCAGCGCCTGGGACATGCATCCGAGACAGACGATGAACGCAAGGACCCGACCGCTTATTACGCCATATGCAGGCCCACCTCCCCAGTTGGCCTATGATCCCTACCAAATGGGAGAACCACCTCTCGGAGCTGATCTCTGGATCCCTCCTATTTCTCTAGAAAGGGAAACAGAGGGTCTGACCGGGCCTGCGAAAAACGGTAACGATTTGTCAGATCATAAGATCTATGATATCGATATATCCCATATCAGGTCTACTCAAAGGCGGAAAGAATTGACGGAATCCATGATCCGAGACGCCTACACTCGAGCAAAAGGGAACATAACCCGTGCAGCAAAGCTACTCGGTATCCATAGAGCTACCCTGTATCGTCATATGAAATCACTCGGCCTTAAAAGGGAGGATCTGGACCATTCATCAGCGGGTATAAACTAAATGGTCGTAATTTTGAAGCAAGCCAGTTGGATCAGGGTCAAGTTGAAGTTACGTGGCAGCATACACGATGTAAGATGCGGGATGCGTGATGCACTCTGCCGGAAGACCTTGCCCGTAAAACCGTGAGAATTCCATACAGGGCATTAAACCCTGCCCCGTGAGACAGTCGGTCTCTTACAGGACGTGTCAAAACAAGGAGTAATATCTTCTATTTTAACCTCGGGCCTCCGCACGGGCCTTTTCTAAGAGGGTAAATACAGTTATCCGCGCAACTCTTTTATAAGCAAAACCAGATGTGGCGTGACATGTTATATGCCACCGAAACTGCAGCGGGTATAAAATCAAATATTGTCGACTCAAAAATGTTATGGCTGTTTGCTTTATTTCCGGTTTTGTATGTAGCCCATAATTAAAACGACCTTTGCCCAATGCTATGTAATCTTGTATCTTGCATCCTGTATCGTAAACTCAGTATTCGGGTTGTCTCTTGATGCGGCCGGGTTTGTCTCAAGACGGTAAGGTGTTGCAAATGGTCTATTTATTAGGAAACTTGAATTTTACAGACATAGCCTTGGGCAGGACGAAATAGATTCCCTAATAGAGACACTCTCAGGGGTGTTTTTGAGTGCAGGACCTGCTACAGCATGGTTTGAAAAACACTTTGCTGAATATCTGGGGATCGCTCACGTAGTGTAGAACTCGAGTGGTACCCTAGAGCCCAGTTTTTATGCCTAAAAGCGCTTAGAATCGGCCATGGGAACGAAGTAATTACCAGACCTATGACATTTGTTGCTGCATCCAACGCATTCATCGCGGCCGGGAAAGACCAGTATTTGTAGATGTGGAACCAACCACTGGGAATGTTGATGCCGATCTTATAGAAGCGGCTATTACAGTAAGGACGAGGGCCATTATCACTCTTCATCTATATGGTCAGATGTGTGACATGCGCACGATTAAAAGGATAGCGGACCAATATTCCCTTGCTGTGATTGAAGACTCGGCCCATTGTGCGGAGGGAGATATAGACGGAATTCGGCCCGGGCAGTTGAGGAATGCTGCGTGCTTCAGCTTCTTAGCAACAAAGAATATTACCTCTGGTGAAGGAGGGGCTATTGCTACCAACGGCGGGAAACTTGCTTCAAGGCTTTAAGATTGCACGGGATGAATATAGAGGCTATTTCCTGCTATACCGACACATATCGCCATTGGGCATATGATCACAACGGGGTATAAGGCGAATATCTTTGGCATCCAGGCTGAACTCCTCTTACCCCAGAACGCCAAGCTTAAGGAAAGACTGAAACAGCGGACAAAAATCTGGCAAACGTAAGACAACCGATTTGCCGATGTGAATGGGATTGAGACACCAGCAACCCTACGGGATGTAAATCATGCCCGTCATCTTTATACGATCTGGGTTGAATCAAGACGGAGGGATGCCACCCTTTTGGCCCTTCAGAAAAAAGGGATTGGGGCGGCCGTAAACTACCGAGCTGTTCACCTACTCGATTTCTACAAAAAAGCCTTTGGGTATGAAAAGGGCTCCTTCCCTATAGCTGAACGTATAGGAGATCGGACAATTACCCTTCCTTTACACCCATCTCTTCCTGATGAGAAGGTCGAGAGGGTGATTAAGACCGTGCGTGAAGTGGTAACAGAGTTGATCTAATCAGCTTGTAATACTTTTAGCTCTTTGAAAAGGATGTGTATGGGTAGCCCCTTGTAAGCTTATAGGAGGGGAGAGCAATCTTCTCAGAGAGCTGAAGTGTTACAGCAGTTTAAACATAGGCACATTAAATGAAAAAACCAAGGATCATACTGGATACGAATGTATATATTTCTGCCTATTTTAATCCATCAAGCCATTCAAGCAGGATATTGAGCTGGATAGAGAAGGGGAGCGCAGAGCTCCTTATTTCAGACCCTATCCGGAAGGAGAATCTGTTCATTCTGAAAAGAATTCCTGTGATTTCCAAGGCCTACCTTTTCAGGATAGACTCCATTATTAAACTTGCAACAAGGATAGATCCAGTAGAGAAGGTCTATCTGATCCGGGACGACCCGGATGACAACAAGTTTTTGGAGATCGCTAGACTTGCTGACTACATAATATCCAACGATACACATCTCCTAAGTATAGGGCTGTTTCATGGATGTAGAGTGGTTACCTCTGCAAGGTTTGTCAACTGGTTCTTAACGCAACAAAGATCAGACTTGAGTTTCACACCCTAATACCTGATATACGACGAGCCGTTTCTCGACAAATGCCTTTGTGGAAAAGAATGTGACTCATTTGAGACCACCAGGGAAATCCGTTTTACACCTTCCATTTCGTCGATAAGACCAGGGTTCGTAAGTATGTTCCCTTTGTTTAAGGGTGCGTAACTTGAGGGTTAAAGATTTAGTAACTGTCTATCCTTTTAAGCAAACTGACAATATGAAACGTCAAACCGAATACAAGGATTACGATACAGGTTCATGAGTCATGCATCATGTGTCTTGACTTGTTTGAGCTCTACACTTCAAATGGTCAACTGCTCCTTTTTTCAAAGAACTAAAGTGTCACAATTAAGGATATAAAGAATCATGGGGTCTTGCAGACATTGTGGAAGAACCGGCCGGGATGTGTCTTCCACGGTTGCGTTCTGCGCCGATTGTATTCGTGAACATTTCGATCAGGTCTGGCCCGAGATCGAATCGGTTCATCGCCAAAGCAGAAGCCTGTACGGTCTTCCATTAACCCCTCCATACGAAGATAAAGGGATCACCTGCGGTATCTGTTTTCATCACTGTCAGATCCCTGATGGCAAAACCGGATTTTGTGGCCTTCGGTATCATGAGAATGGAAAAATAAAGGGGGGTAGACCTCATGAGGGGAATCTGTCCTATTATTTTGATCCTCTCCCCACCAATTGCGTGGCGAGTTTTGTCTGTCCAGGAGGGGTGGGAAGTGGATACCCTCACTATGCAAATCTAGAGGGGCCTGAATATGGCTACAAGAATCTGGCCGTGTTTTATCACGCATGTTCATTCAATTGCCTATACTGTCAAAACTACCACTTTAAGCAAAGAACGCCCTTATCTGTAAGAATTTCAGCTAAGGAGCTGGCAGGAGTGGTAGACACAAACACGTCCTGTATCTGTTACTTTGGAGGCGATCCAACACCTCAAATTATGCATGCACTCAAATCAGCAAGGATTGCCTTGAAGAGGCTTTCCGGTCGCATACTGAGGATCTGTTGGGAGACCAACGGAGCCATGGAAGAACCGTTCTTAAGTATGATGGCAGATGTCACCCTCTCCTCAGGGGGCTGTATCAAGTTTGATCTCAAGGCGTGGGACGAAGGAATCCATAAGGCCTTATGTGGAGTATCCAACAGAAAGACCCTGGCGAACTTTAAGAAGTTAAGTCGTCTTATTCCAAGGCGGCCGGAACCTCCTTTTTTGATCGCAAGCACCCTTCTGGTTCCAGGATATGTGGATAAAGAAGAGGTAGCCGGCATCGCCCGCTTTATTGCATCCCTGGACCCAAATATTCCGTACAGTTTGCTTGCCTTTCATCCTCAATTCTTTATGTACGACCTTCCGCCCACATCACGGAGACATGCCTCACGGTGTAAGGAGGCTGCCCAGAGTGAGGGACTTCATCGTGTCCACCTTGGGAATACTCATCTGTTAGGAGATGATTATACTTGCTGAATAATGTGTATCCCTTTAGAGGCTATTCCTCATGTGCATGCTACAAACGAAGCTCATTGCTATGCGAACTTTTGTGCCACAGTCATACCGATTAGGCTTAAGTTGTGATGTGCTGCCTAAAAAATATGGCCATGGCGGCCTTCAACTGCGTAAAGCCAGCATGTTAAGCAACCTATTTTTTTAAGGAACTGTAACGTTTCTCGATTCTATCTATATTGAAAGGAGGGTCAAGAAAAGTGAGTTTTGAAGTGATCTTTTTCCCCTGTGAGAAATCTATCGTTGTGGAAGAAGGTGCTAACCTCCTCCTGACCGCTTTAGAGGCAGGTGTACATATCAATGCATCCTGTGGCGGAGAAGGTGTGTGTGGAAAGTGCAGGGTAATTATAGAAGAGGGAGAGGTCGAGGGAGGAAGAAGCGAAAAACTGAGTGAAGAGGAGTTTGAAAAAGGCTACCGTCAGGCCTGTCTCTGTCGAGTAAAGAGCGATCTTCACGTCCGCATACCTGCTGAATCGACTCTCGAGGCATCGTCCCTCAATCTCCAGATTGCACCGCGACGAAAAGCCCGCATCCAGGAGATGAATTTGGATGAGCTAAAAGAAAGGGGGCTCTTTTTCCCGCCTGTGGAGAAGAAATACCTGAAAATTCCACCCCCTTCTCTTGAAGATAATGTTTCTGATGTTACCCGCGTCATCCGAGAATTGAAGTTCAACCACAATGAACACCGGTTAGATGTTGATCTGTCTGTTATCCGCAAAGTCCCACGTGTCTTGCGTGAGGGCGATTTCAAGGTAACAGTTACGTTGGCCCGACCGGTACGTGACGAAAATAAGACCCGAATTATAAATGTTCAGGCTAATGACAGGACCAGCCGCAATTATGCTCTAGCATTCGATGTAGGTACCACAACCATCTATGGACAGTTGATTGATCTTTTAGACGGTAACGTGCTGGCGCAATACGGTGAATACAATGCCCAACTTAGCCATGGTGAGGACGTCATATCACGGATTGCGTATGCTGAAAAACCAGGGGGTCTTGCCAAGATGCATGAACTGGTAGTCGGTACTATCAACACGATCATTGAGAGATTGATGCTGAGGGCAAAGATCGACCTGGAGGACATATCCAGCATTACGTTAGCAGGAAATACTACCATGACTCACCTCCTTCTGGCCATTGACCCCAGTAACATCAGACGTGCCCCGTATGTTCCTGTTTCAACGCTCTATCCTCCAATAAGGGCAGTGGATCTGGGTCTGGCTGTTGGGGAGTATGTGACCGCCCTCGTATATCCTGTAATCTCAAGTTATGTGGGGGGAGACATTGTCTCGGGAGTCATGGGATCAGGATTGTATAGGGCAGAAGAATTGACTCTCTTTATCGACATTGGTACTAACGGCGAAATCGTAGTAGGCAATAAAGACTGGATGGCCTGTGCAGCCTGTTCTGCTGGACCCGCCTTTGAAGGCGGGGGTATTCAGCATGGAATGAGAGCTACCAAGGGAGCCATAGAAGATTTTTCGTTAGACCCTATTACATTAGAGCCTATGAACATCACGATAGGCAATGTTCGTCCCAAAGGGATTTGTGGTTCCGGCCTTATCATTATTGTGGCCACCCTGTTTGAGGCTGGAGTGATTGATCAACGGGGAAAGTTCAATCCAGATCTGAAAAGCGAAAGGATCCGCAAAAAGGACGATCAATATGAGTTTGTATTGAGCCGGGCTGAGGAAACACAAATAGGCAGAGACCTGGTAATTACTGAGGCTGATATCGACAACCTCATCCGTGCCAAGGGTGCCATGTATGCCGGTTATATGACCCTGCTTGAAGAGGTCGGTCTGGAAATCACCGATATCCAGCGAATTATGCTCGCAGGGGGCTTTGGTAGTTATATTGATCTGGAACGTGCAATTACGATCGGCCTCCTCCCTGAGATTGACCCGGAAAAGATCATTTTTGTCGGCAACGGATCACTTATGGGGGCAAAGATGAGTTCATTAACCAATCGGATAAGAAAGGATGTAAGCGATGTCGTAAAGAAGATGACCAACTTTGAGCTGTCTGAAACCAAATCTTTCATGGATCATTACGTGGCATCCCTTTTCTTGCCCCATACCGATATCAACCTTTTCCCACGCCTAAAGAAGAGGTTGGAAGCACGTAATGAAACTTATCAACATGCGATCAGTATTTGACATAAATTGAGCGATTGTAGAGTTTGCCGAAGACACAAGGCGGCAAGGGTGCAGAAATACCCCGGTATTTCAAGCCTTTCCCAACGCAGCAGATTCGGTAAATCCCCGCAGAAGACAAAAGAATTAAACTCCTAGCTCCTCAATGAAATAGAGGGATAAGTAGCTGTCCTGTATCCTACGAGAGGGTAGAGATCTCTAACGGGGTAAAATCTACAATTCCGAAGGGTTACAAATTTTGGTTTCTTTCAATTCGAAAGTGACCACCCAATGGGTTACTTTTGCATAGCGCAAGCAATACACCTATTTGAAATTAAACACTTTTGCTAATCATATCAACATTTGTAACGCTCAATTTAGGTTTAAGAACGCTGTATAGATACATGATTTATTCTTAGGAGCCCATGAAATGAACGCAGAAAATAACCGCGATCCTCATCCTTCCATTACGAACCCTGTCAAAGACAAAAATAAAGGGCGGTGGAAACGATTCTTGGAATGGCTATCCCAGGCCAACAGAACATCATCTGGATCTCTCTGCAAATACTGAGGTACAGGAACAAAGGGTGTAGGTTACACAAAAAAACAGAAAAGATAGCGCAAACCTTTTGGATCTTAATAACTCCTGATATTCTTCCTTCTTCGATAGTAATTCACTAGTCGAATGATTGCATTGGCTGCCTCACTCGGACTGGAATAGACAGGAATCTTGGCTGCAACTAATCTTGACTTCAGCTCAGCAAGGCATCTCCAACGCAAGTGGTCAAAATCTTGTATGTTCAAAGCACCTGTATCCAAGATTACGGCTAGGGGTTTCGGCTCATTCCTGACAATATCTATGATGTCGTCGACCTCTTTACTGAGATAGGCTGCGAGTTCATCGTTGGCAAAGGGAGCGCTCACGCTTATGTTGGCAATAAGGAGATCGAAGCTAGGGCTTTTGGCCATCATCCTCAATACCTCTCCACCAAAGTTATTGATAAGAGCGTCTTCAGGAAGTATCGATATATCCACAGGATTTCTTAGCCAGCCCCACCACAGTTCAGGCAACCTCTTTCGGATCTCATCCTCGATTTCCGGAGAAAGGGGAACCACATTAAAGCCCGCCTCCTCCCATTCATCGGCAGAGAGCACGCTTTTTCCACCCCCTCCACCTACTATACCAACCCTTGTTCCTAAAATGGGGGGAAGAAAATAGAAAGAGGTTACTATATCTAACATCTCTTCTATGGTTAGCGCTTGAATGGCTCCAGTCTGTCTTATGGCGGTCTCCCAGACTTTGAGTGAACCAGCTAAGGCACCAGTATGGGACGCCACTGCCCTGGCACCAGCTCCACCCCTTCCTGCCTTCAGAATAATCACAGGCTTCAGGGGCGCTACCTGACTCATAGTATGAAGAAATCTCCTTCCATCCTTTACCCCTTCAATATAGCTTGCGATTATCTCGGTTTCACGATCATGAGAAAAATACTCGAGAAAATCGGCTTCGTTGAGATCCAGGGCGTTCCCATAGCTTATGACTTTGCTAAAGCGAATACCCCGCAGAAAGGCCTGATGAATAAACTCAACACACGCTCCACCACTTTGAAAAAACATGCCCACTGTGCCAGGCTCAGTAGTAAAGTCATAAGAAAATGCGATCCCCTCTCTGGGGTAATACAGACCCATACAGTTGGGGCCTATAAGCCGAACACCACACCTTCTGGCTCGTTGCAACAACTCCGTCTCCATTTCGACTGAATCCTCACGACCCGTCTCACTGAAACGAGCAGTGTAGAGATGTACAACCTTTACACCCTTCGCCGAGCATTCCATCAAGAGATCAATGACCTTGGAAGCAGGAAGGCAGCAAATTACGTAGTCAATAGTGTTAGGAATGTCTCTTAGAAAAGGATAGGCCTTGAATCCCAAAATCTCTGACCAGTGTGGTGTTACTGGGTATATCTTTCCACGATAGCCGTTATGAATCAAGTGATAGACATAACGGTATCCCATAGACGCGGGATTACCTGAGGCCCCCACTACGGCAATGGAACGGGGATGAAACGCATCCTCCAGTTCTTGTGACACCATAAGATAGACTCTCCTTTCCTGATAAACTCTGTTTCCACACGTTTCACAGGTCTAAAACCATGATGGAGAAGGTTTTTAGGGAGTCTGTCACAGGCCAACAAAACATCGTAGTTTCTCAATAACTCAGGGGTGCCTTTTTCATGATCTAACCTATACAAACTGGAAGCCCCAAATGTGCCTAAAGCGAGCTGAAGTTAATGAATTCTATCATTTTTAAAATTGACCGTTATCCTTAACTTTAGGCACTTTAACTCACGTCAAACCTTACTGGACTTGTTGAGTGTTAATGAATTGTTCTTTAAAACACCCGAAGTTATTGAGAACTTACAAAATATCTTTCTAACTCTTCACAGACACCACGGATCCCCCTATCCAAGATCTGAAGCTATGTGTGTGAGGCCAAGTTCATCCAGCTTCTCTTTCGAAATCGTACCGTCTTTTATGTTCCATCCCCTTTCATCATAGTATTCATCTAATAGTTTATTGGCCTTCTTCTCGGTAATAGGAGGATAATCCTTATCACCAATAGTGATTGACTCATTAAGCGCTCTCCAGGGTGGCATATCGTCTTTCCTGTCCGCCCCTTCCCGCTGGTTAAACGCTCTCTGAAGGTTCCATATACGCTCGCCGGCCTGTCTCAATTCGGTCGTCTCAATATCGATACCGGTTGTGGCCCTGTAAAGCTCGGTGATAATCTTTAGATTCAAATGTTGTGTTATCGGAGTCCTGTGACACACGCCCATACTAACAAGCACCGTATTATAGTCTTCCACCCACTTGGTCAGTCTAGAAACATTAAACCCTTCGGGGCCATCGCAAACCTTCTCTATCCTATCCTCGGGGACACCGATCCCACGGGAAAATGGGGGAAATGCCTTAGGCTTTCTCGGTATAAAGGTGAGCGAGGGTGATCTTTCCAGATGACCACCCCTTGGGTTTGTAAACTCCCCAAAGTTTTCAGTAGAAAGCCTGCCCCTTACACCTAGTGCCATTTCGAGCCCCTTTATATGGCCAGCTAGTCGCTCAGCTTCAGGACCAAATTTTGCTGCTGCTGCCTTAACCCCGTTTGCCAGGATATCTCCGATCCCTTCTCTTCGCACTATCTTTTCGATCAGTCCTTGAGTAGTCTCACCACCCCAGTCAAGCTCCATACCATCCGTATCATGTTTGGTGATTATTCCCCTTTTGTAAAGCTCAATCGCAAAACCAACACAACCCGCGAGACTGTTACTATCTATGCCATACCTGTTCTCCAGCTCAACACACCTTACAAGCTCATCCCAGTTCTCGACTCCTGCCTGGTTATGATAACCAACCTGCGATCCTAAAGCTGCCACCCTATAATTCAAGCCTGGATATGTACCGTCCTTAATCTCCACCACCTGTCTACATCCAACAGGACAAGACGGACAGGCATAGTTCCTCTTCACAACATGACCTTTATAGTCCTCTTTACTGAAGTCCTTTACAAGATCACTAAACCCTTCAGCATAGTTGTATCGCTCAAATAGACCGTATTCACTATAGGCTGGAAACGCTACCACAAAACCTAGGTCCCTCCACAATTGTGTTGCTGGACTATTCTTAATCTTCTCTACTATCTCATCGACTATCTTCAAAAACGCTTTTTGGTCTGCAACGGCTACCCCTTTTGAACCCCTGGCAGCAATTGCCTTAAGGTTTTTGGACCCCATTACAGTTCCCATACCTGTCCGGCTATAAAAGGAATGCTTGTTCGTGACCGAGGCGGCATACCTCACCAGGTTCTCCCCGGCAGTACCTATACAGTTAACCCAATAATCTCCGCCCAATTCCGCCCAAAGTATATCAGTCGTCTCCCATACGTCTTTTCCCCAAAGGTAACTAGCATCACATATCTCTACATCGTCGTCATTAACCTTTAAATATACGGGTGTCTCAGCTCTGCCGCTGATGACCAAATGGTCGTACCCGGCAAACTTTAACATAAGAGCGATTGAATCTCCTGAGTTAGCTGAACCAAAAAGGTTAGTTAAAGGTGATTTACTGGTCACATCAGAGCGGCTACAACCAGGGGCCACGGTTCCGCCGAGTGGTCCGGTACCAAAGATAAGGTAGTTTTCGGGTGAAAGAGGATCTATTCCCGGTGCGATTAAATCATAGGCCAATTTGGAATTAATGCCTATACTACCTATGTAGTTCCTCACCAGCTCTTCGCCAAGTGGCTCTTTCCTTATTCTTCTGGAATCCAGATCAACATAAAGAATCTTACCAGCATATCCATAAAGACTACTCATCTTAGACTACCCCCCTTTCTCCCTTTTTATGCCAAGTCAACGCTCCGTAAGGGCAGTGCCTTGCGCAGATGCCGCATACGTCACATTTGTCAGTGAACGAGATAAAATAGTCTGTTCCTCCCTTTGTAAAGCGATCAACTCTAATTGCAGCCTTTGCTATATTAAAGGCCTTTTCAAAACGAAAGGAGCACCGTAGCTGACATATCAAACAGCCATTACATTTCTCGTCATCAGCTACGATACGCCTACCATTGATAGATTTGTAAGCCAAGCTCATAGATTACCTCCTTTCCCCTGCTCCAATTTACAGAATCTGATGTAAACCCTGTTATAGAATTTCACACTTGCCCGTAAGACCTTCCGTCCTTTACGGGGGCACGCGTCAAAAAGAGACATATATCGATCTTAACCTGGTGCTTCCGCACGGGGCTTTTACAACAGGATAAGTGGGCTCTTGCCCAAACAAAGCCCTTGTATCTGCCCAACCGCCTGAGTAGTTACAAATCTTTCTGAGAACCTGTTGACACGCTTTTTGAAAATAGATCTTGATGGTTTCGCAAAAAACCATTTTGCTCTCTCCGTGAGCAAAATTAGACTTTTTATGAGACCGTCGGTCTTGATGAAGCGGAAAATAAGCGATTTGAATAACCTATCTTATCTTAAACAAAGATGAGTATTCAAGTCTTGGATAATAGGGCTAAGATCCGGCTAAAACTTCATTTCGGGCTTGACCTCTCTTCCTGATTCCATACTTATCTTGACATTGGGATATCTTTTCTTAACAACCCGCATAATCGCCTTATTCTCGCATAGGGCCCAGATATAAAACCCTTTATACCGGTTCTCCTTGGCGATCCTTTCAAGCATCTCTATAAGGTAGGAAGCGATTCCCATGTTCTGGTAATCCTCCCGTGTCACGAACGCCACTTCGGCCCATTCTTAACTTTCTTCGGCATAGGACCCGATCACGATAATCTCCTTGTACCCTCCCTTTTGTCCAAGCCCGATGATCGACATGTTTTTGTAATAGGTAACACTGGCCCACTGTTTCTGGACTACCTCGTGAGAGAATATCTTCTTATTGAAAAAAACCTGTAGTAGATGGCCTTTTCTCGGAGCGAGTAAAAGAAATTCCTGCAGGCAAATTCGTCTGATGGGAGGAGAGGTCGGTAATCACCCCTTTTTCGAAGAGAGGAAGAAAGCCGTCTGTAATCATCTGTGTATGGATGCCAGGATCCTTCTTTTTGTCCAGATATCCCAATATGATGGCATAAGGTATCTGCCCGAATCCCACCTGTAGTGTGGCTCCCTCCTCCACTAATTGGGAGACGTAAAGGCCAATACGTCGGGCCACTTCATTGTCTGTAATGATGGGAAGGACTTCCACCAGCGGCTCCTCGTGAACCACCAAGTAATCGACTTCATCCACATGGACAAAACTGTCTCCCCACGTCCTTGGCATCTTCGGATTCACCTGGGCAATGACTAGCTTTGCGTTTTCCGTTTCCGAGCGGGTGACATCGACCGAGACTCCCGGGCTGCAGTAGCCAAATCGGTCTGGAAGACTCACCTGGATCAAAACAACATCAAGGCCCATACACTGGCCCGAGAAGAACTCGGGGATCTGTGAAAGAGATAGGTGGGAACCTAGTCTATCTTTCCCTCAAATGCCGCTTTACGTATGCGTGCGCTGATGAAGAAGAGCTTCAGGGAAAACCGCGGCAAGAAGTCCGGATCATCGATATACTCGGAGAGGACCCAGGAAAGCCTCTGCTATATCAGGATACCCTGCTTATCCTTATCCTCCACCAGACTCCTGATAAGATCCTGGGGCACTCCACATCCTGTCCCGATGAAGACGCGACTCCCGCTCTTGATTCTTGAAATGGCCTCTTCGGCAGTTACAACCTTTTGAGGGCAATAATCGTTTAGCCAAGCTATATAGTCCATCAGGATGCTTATCTACTGATAAAATTTACACAACTGGTCACGGGACTAATTTGCCTTTCTAATAAGCAGAGTACATGGAAAGGAGTTCGTGTGTCAAGCCAAAAGTCAGTTCAAGCTATGGTGATTGCGCCGAGTATCCACCCTTTATGCGTCATTGCTCGTCACCATCATCTCGGTTACTAGGTCAGGTTCAGGTACCACATATGGTAGTCCTTTTTCGCTTGACACATGAGGCCTTTCCCCGTATACTCGGCCTGTCCGAAAGCGAACTCTGCCGCTTTTTTAAGCGCTCCTAAACCTCTTAAGGTTATGCCGTACCTCGTATATATCAGCCTTATCAAACGGCCTAATTCATCCAAAACTATTGGCGCTAGGGCAGAGACGCGAACGTGGACAGACTGTTTCCCAAATAAGTTTACAGTTGGAGGCAGCGTCCATACATCTCTAAGGTAATTATGCCTATGAGACCATCACAGATAAAAGATCAGGCGGTCATAATTGGTATCGGAGAGACCCGCTACGTACGTGGCACCGGCAGGTCTGAGCTTCTACAGATTCTGGAGGCTAGTATTGCAGCTTGCCGGGATGCAGGTATTCGCCCCTCGGAAATCGATGGGGTAATTGCACCGGGTCTTCCAATTTTGCGTGTGGAAGACTATGCGGCAGGGCTCAACATCCGTAATCTGAGCTTTAGTGGCCGGGTCGAGATGGGAGGCGCAAGTGCTACCGCTGCCCTGGGACATGCAGCTCGGGCCGTGGCAACAGGACAAGCAAAATATGTTTTAGTAGCAACTGGTTGGAATGGATACTCTAGCATGCGCTTGGGACAATGTGGAGATGAATTACTCGATCTGATCACCACGATCTTTCCAAATCCGTCTCTTCGTCGGAATCTGGAGCATCCGTATGGATTATTGGTACCTATGCAATATTACAGCCTGCACGCCAATCGTTGGATTTACGAATACAGCCTTGAAAAAGAAGCCGTTCAGGCGATGGCAACCCTGGCCATAACCGAAAGGAAGCATGCCCAAAACAACGAAAATGCCCTTATGAAGGGCAGGACGCTCACAGAAGAAGACTATTACGCTTCGCCTATGATATCAGAGCCCCTCCGACTGCTGGATTGCTGTTTGGAGACGGACGGGGCTGCTGCTGTTATTGTGACCGATGCTGAAACGGCCAAGAGTAGCAAGCATCGGCCTGTCTACATCGTGGCCGCTGAAGAAGGGCATCCTGCCTCGCCTGATGATATCATCTCCCGCCCTGACATTCTGGAGATGGGAATTACCAGGGCTGCCCCTCGAGCATTTGAGGCGGCCGGCTTGGGACCAGAGGATATCGACTTTGCGGAAATATATGACTGTTTCACCTTTATCGTGCTACGACAACTTGAGGAGATGGGCTTCTGTAAGCGGGGAGAAGCCCCTATCTTTGTACATGAACGTGGTATCGGACTCGATGGGGACCTTCCGGTCAATACACACGGTGGCCTTCTTTCACAGGCGCATGTGTTGGGAATGAATCACATCGTTGAAGCGGTGCTTCAGCTCAGAGGTGAGGCAGGCACAAATCAGGTTTCAGGAGCCCGTATCGGTCTTGTAACCGGATATGGCGATCTGGGCGACGGTTCTATCGCAATCTTGAGAAATTGAATCACAACGACAAACCATGACATGACATGACCTTTGTGTTTTTGTAAAAAGTTGTAAAAGTTCAATCTTGCAAACGATTCTGAACAATTTTCACTCTCTTACAACATAATTAGCCATTTTTTCAAAAGGCTAAACTATTACATCATGATAAAGGATGCCAATTAAGGTATGGCCACACGCGAAATTCAACCCTTAAAACCCCACCTTAATGATCCGTTATTCCACCCATTTTGGGAAGGGGCACAAGCACAGAAGTTGATGCTCAGGCAGTGTAACAACTGCAAGGCCTATCAGTGGCCTCCGCGCCCAATGTGCGCCAATTGCTCTGGGTGTTCCTTCTCTTGGGTTGAAGGAGACGGGGAAGGTCGAGTTTATACCTATGTTGTTGCCCACCGCGCATTTCATCCTTCCTTTGAGGATAGGGTTCCATACATCCTTGTTGTCGTGGACGTTGCACCAGGCGTCCGTATATTGGGCAACCTGCTCGGCACACCTCCAGAGAAAGTAAAGATCGGAATGCCTGTCTCGGTAGAGTTTGTCAAACAGTTAGGCGGTTCTACCCTGGTCTGCTGGAGGCCAAAAAGTGAATAGTTACATTAATTCTCTAAAGTTTTTAAGACAACCGGGAGTAAGTTCTCGGCCATACGTGATCCCCCCTTGCTGGAAAAATGGACCCGATCAACGAAATACTCGTCGTGGTGGGGTATAAGTAATCCACTATCTACCCAACCTGTTCTCTCTTGAATTGGTATTCTTTTTAACAGATCGATTGATACCGTCGAAGATCGCATTAAGTGTCAAGCCAGGAGTAAATAGCATAACGGAATACAATTCCACCTTCTGAAGTTTACTCAATTGCGTAAACGTATCTTGTCTAGAATAATCCAAATCAGGATCGTGCAAGGTTGCATAAGAGGATAATATCACTCTAGCACCGCCCGCGTGTGCAATTGCCACTAAACTGGGTACATGTTGTTCAAACGTTTGAACTGCTTGATCAGGAATAGAGGTTAACTTGATCTACAAAGATCAATGTTCGCTTTTTCTGATTTGGATGCCCTCCTTCAAAAACAGAATCTGGTTTGAAAGTCATTCCAGTAAATGGATGCCACTGATATATACTCTCAACACCTTCGTCATAAGGCTCCAGTTCGTATAAGGATAGGGTAAACCCTTTACCTGTAAGCCATGAAATCGTTCCCGTTGAGAATTCGATTGGTCCGAATAATACCGTTACAGCCAATACCCTACCCAGAATACGGTATCCCAACTCTTTTGCCTTCACTGAATAACGATCGATCCTCCTAACTCCCATGCCTCTAATCCAGGCACAACAAATAATGAAAGTGAGTTGACTGCCAGAATGGCTAAATCGTTGAATAATTGAATGCTTGAACAACCTTTCTCGACTTAACGATTTGACCATCTTTCTTTCGTATAAACTCTATGGAATTATGGACTCAAACAACTCTTCGTATTCAGAAATCATACGCTTGAGCGTAAATATCTTCTCCACCTTAGCCCTATTGTACTCCCCCATATCACGCCTGAGCTTCGGTGATTCAGCAAGAATATTGATCTTCTCCGCAAACGCATCCGCATCCCCAACAGGACAAAGAAAACCTCCTTTGCCTTCATCTATCTGCTCAGGCAACGAACTGCATCTGCTTGCCACAATCGGAAGTCCACAAGCCATCGCCTCTAACACGGCTAAACTGAGGCCCTCACGTACCGTTGGCATCAGCAGAATATCCATCTGCTGATAAAGTGCCGGCATGTCATTGAATGGCACCGATCCTATGCATCGAAGGGGAGGCTCGGATCGCAAAACACTACAGGTACGAAGCCCCTGAGTATGCAAGATTCGGATATTTTTTCTGAGCCGCTTTGCAATGGAAGGGAGCCAATGAGCACCCTTTCGCCGGGTGAGATTTCCGGAAAAAAATACCCGTATTTCTTTTCGGGAGCAGGTCGAAGAGGGTGCAGGGTAAAAACGCTCCACATCCACGCCATTGTATATAACTCTTATCGGCCTGGTCGTACCCAGATCCTTCTGAACCTGCTGAGCCGTGAAGTGGCTCACTGCTGTAATGGTATGACATTTTCGGAGTGCCAACATAGTCCACAGGCGCAGATCTGTTGCATAATGGATGTTTTGAAGCAGCGAGTTATATATTCGCATCGACCCATCTAGAACATAGTTATGAAAGGTGAGGACCAAGGGAACTGATTTTCGATAAAAGAATATGCCGTAATCGGGGGTAGAGTGAATCAGACGAGCTCCTTGAACTGAAACCAAAGCGGGCAAGATAAATGGAAACAGGGTCAGGTATCGATGATACCCTCTGACCTGGTAATCACAAATATGGGCTTCTACGGTCTTATGCAACACATAAGCCCCGCTGCCCATAGCCATGGGGCTTATAATCCTCCTTGGGCCCATACACTTCTCTGTTGACACCCCTGACAGATTCACCCACTTTTGGCCTTACAGGGGGAAAGCTCAAAATTCTGGCAACACTTTAGCTCGTTGAAGACAGTTGTAACCAGTTAACCTTGTTAACCATGATGAGCAAGATTAACTGATTAGAACGTTATGAATCAATCTTTTCACGTTACAAATTCTGAAGTTCAGCCAAGCCATTATCGTTTATTAATAATCTAGTATTTCTCGTACTTGCATGTTAAACCTCCAATTGGACACCTGTTGGATAGAAACTATCCACTTCCATAAAGTGAGTAAGACCTGCGCTTAAGGAAATGCAAACCACTTTTCATAGCTGCATAATACTTAGTGAATCCAGCAAAGAGAAGAAGCCTTCTGCCAAGGGGTAACCCGCTATCTAATAAAAAGACCGAAAAATACTTCAGGAAAGCATGGGCTAAATTCCCTGGCGGTTCCTCTAAGGCCACATATTTGGGCAAGTCCGGCAGTTCTTTACCCTCGATTGCTGCGAACAGGCGTTGAGCCGATGATTGACGTAAATGGCGTAAAGATATGAATACCATTCCATCCTTATAGCGGTTCTTATGGGAATAACTTGCATCCGGTCTTACTTTCCCGTTTATGAAGTGAAAGTGTTCAAACATCACCTTGTCCAAATAGAACATACGGTTTTTACCAAGATGTTTAAGCCTTATAAAAATATCAAAAATATGTGCATCTATGTATAGGTCGCCGTATTCTTCTGGGTACGGCCTTGACAGAATCTCACAGGTCTTCTTGGACATAATAGGAAAAGTAGACATTCTGTGCCTTACTTCCAAGTCGTTAGGATAGGCCATAAAGATCCCGTCTGGAATGCTTGAGGAAAAATCTACAACCACCTTATCCCACGCCGGAGTGCATATCGTCAAATCGTCATTCATTAAAATGACTATATCTCCAGAAGAACGATGCAGACATGTCGTGTTATAGGCCCCCATAGTCAGGCGCGGTCCAATGACCTTTACAATATTGAGTCGTTTATCCTCGATAGAATGACTCTCCGTGTCGTCTTCATCCACATACATTACTATCTCTAGGTTTTCGAGGTCAGCCGTATGATCGACAATACTCTGAAATAGGCGTCTCACTAGGGAGGGTCTGCCACGGGTGGGAAGTAGTAACGAAATCTTTCTATCCCTGTGCATACTTCCTTACTGTCTTGTGTAACCTCATATCCTGGAATTGACTCTGTTCACCCGAGCGTACGCCCACACGTTCATGTTGTGCTGCGATTAACAGTGAAGCGGCAAGGACTAGCAATGCGAGATTCTTTCAATCCAGGTGTCTATCACTACTTCTGATAGATTTCCAAAAATTCAAACAATGTTTCCAAAACATAGTCCATTTCTTCAAGCCCTAAATCCTGATGAACACCGATGTGTATGCCACGCTTGCCTATATACTCAGCATTGGGAAACTGCCCCTCCTTGTAGCCAAGATAGGCAAAACCCGGACACTGGGTTGGCATAGAGGCAAAAAGGGTACGGGTCTCGATACCCTTCTTCTCCAGGTAGTTTGTCAGTTCTGCCCGCGTAAAAGAGGCCCCATCCTGAACAATGATCGGTATAGCGTGGGGGCCGATTTGTTCATTAAGTTCTTCCTTGATTGTAGTCAAATACGGACTGAAGCGGTCGAATCGTTTGAGAACGTAAAGGAGGTTTTGTCGTCGTTTAGTCAAAATATCTTTATAGTGTTCGATATTCCCCAAACCGATGGCCGCTTCGAGCTCATTCATCTTGGAAGAATACCCAATACGCTCGAACACAAACCGAATATCCTCACCATTGTCACCCTGAAAACGTTTGGGGCAGTATTTTGAGGCTGTATTAAGGGTACACTCTTTGCATTTGCATGCACGGCCATGTGAACGGAGGGACCGAAGGATCTCAGCATGCTCTTCACTATCAGTGGTTATTATGCCCCCTTCGCCGGTAGTAATAATGTGAGCCAGATACAGGCTGAAGGCTCCCAGGTCCGCTAACGAACCTGCAGGTTTTCCCTTGTACAGGGCGCCATGGGCTTCGGCCGCGTCCTCCACCACATACAGTCCGTATTGCCTGGCAATCACATTGATTCCGTCCATATCCGCGGGCTTACCCATCAGGTGCACAGGCATAATGGCGCGTGTCCTCTCTGTTATCGCAGCCTCAATTTTACTGACATCTATGTTAAGTGTATCACGCTCGATATCTACAAAGACTGGCCTGAAGCCTGCGTGCACGACAGCATTGCCGGTAGCCACAAAGGAGAGGGCCGGAACGATCACTTCATCGCCCTGTTTAGCCCCGTATTCGTGAAGGACTGCAAGAGCTAAGATACCAGCGTCCGTCCCGCTGCTTACGGCTACTGCTTCTTTTACCCCTATCAATTCTGCAAACTTCTCCTCGAACCTCCGGACGTACTTTCCGCTCGAAATCCGCGTGGACTCCAGGATCTCCCAAATCAATTTCTTGGAGTGTTCGGGTATGGAAATCGTCCCAAATGGAACGATCATCTTATTTCTCATTCCCAACCGTCTCCTTAACATGGGTCACTCCTGGCAGTAGTACCTCGAG
This sequence comes from Desulfobacterales bacterium, assembly GCA_012961955.1. GTDB lineage: Bacteria > Desulfobacterota > Desulfobacteria > Desulfobacterales > DTYH01 > DTYH01. The sequence continues at coordinate 40,556 of DTYH01000082.1, forward strand.
CGCCGGAAAACCCCAAAGTTTACAGGGTTTAAGTATGCGTAATTTCACGAAAAGCCTGTATCTTATGGTTGGCACGCTCTTTGTCCAAAGCAGAGTAGTCTTCTTGCGGATCGAAAAAGATGATCTGACTGCCAGAAAATTCAAACTTAAACGGCACATGGATAAGCTTTTTGAGTGTCTGTCTAATCTTTTTTTGCTTGTGGGGAGGAGCAAAGAGTAAGATAAATCCACCCCCTCCAGCACCAGTCAACTTGCCCCCAATAGCCCCAGCCGATATGGCTTGATTGTAAATATCATCAACAATAGAGTTGGAAACTCTGGAACTCAGGCTCCGTTTGGTCTGCCAGGCCTCATGCAACAGCTCGCCAAAGCTAAGGATATTCTGACTGCTACTCAAAATCGAAATGCCTTCGTCCACTAAATCTTTCATTATGCGTAACTGTCGTTTTCTGCTCTCAATATCATTAGCATAACTTCCAGCAATATTTGAAGCCGTACGTTTGATTCCTGTATAAAACAGCATAAGATGCGAGTTAAGTTCTCTCAAACGTTCTTCTGAAATGGTAATTGGTCTCACTGAGATTTCACCATTTGGAAGGAAGATAATATGGTTGAAACCACCATAGGCGGCCGATACCTGATCCTGTGATCCCACTGTTTCCTTGAGACGTTCCTGCTCGATGTAAATACTCTCCATAGCCAGTTGCCTCTTGCTCGGCATTTGTCCTTTGAGGGCATATAGAGCGTGCAGGAGCCCTACTGTAAAAGAAGAACTGGATCCCATTCCACTCCTCGCCGGGAGATCTCCATCATGATGTATCTCAACACCACGATCCATGTTTAAATGCCGCAAGACCTCTCGAGCAGCCGGATGAACGATCTCGTCAATGGTTTTGCAGTTCTCGATCTTGGAGTATACTATACGTATCCTGTGCTCAAAGAATGGTGGAAGATACCGGCATGTAAGATAACAGTATTTGTCGATTGTAGTAGCCAGTACAGCACCACCATGTTTCCGGTACCATGCCGGATAGTCAGTACCCCCACCGAAGAAAGAAATACGAAACGGGGTTCTACTAATGATCATGGATTCTTGTCCTTTTATAAAATAGCTATACTTACTAAGCAGATTTCGCTCAATACAGTAGTAATAGGCTGTTCTTAAGGTAAAAATCCGTTTGAGTGATCACTACAACGTTTTTTTTAATATAAATCTTGGCGAAGCGTAAGATAAGGGATGTGAACCGTTTAAGTTTAGAGAAAAACAAACTCTTCTGCTATACCGTATGTCTCAGGCGTACCAATGTCCAAGAAACGTCCTTTGCTTCTATAGCCGTAGAGACCCTGATCGATCCATGCAGGAAACATCTCTTCTTCCAGGGACACACCACCACTCTCCGGAATGGTTAAAAGCAGACGACGATTGATCAGATATATTCCTGCATTAATCCACCCTGGTCCGCTCCTTTCATCTTTTTCAACAAAACTGAGTACGTGCCCATCAACATCTACGTTCACCCTACCGTAACGCTGCATATTGCGTACTTCAGTCAGGACTAATGAGGCATTTGCATTTTGTGCCAGGTGCCAGGAGAAGAAGTCTCTTAGTTCCACCTGGCAAAAGGAATCACCATTCATCACAAGCACAGGGTCCGACTCGAATAGGGGTAACGCCCATCGCAGGGCACCAGCAGTACCAATCGGTGACGATTCCTGGGAATAAACAAGGTGCAGACCACCGTAGGTATTGCCGAACTCCGCCTTCACCTGTTCGCCCAGATATCCTATGCACAATACAACGTATCTTATGCCAGCAGCGGCTAACTGATCCAACAGATACGATAGAAATGGTCGCCCTCGAACCTCGGCCAATACCTTTGGCCGATCAGACACCACGGAACGTAGTCGTGTTCCCAAGCCCCCTGCAAGAATAGCTGCGGTTATGCCTGAAAGATGTTGCGTTGCTCTATTAGGCCGAATCATTATAGTTCACGTCCTTGCCATGCTTCTCACCTATCCATCATACGTTCTTGAATGGAGCACGTCCCATCATTCGATATCCCTTCAACAGTTCTTTGATTCCATCCTCCAGCGAGCGCCGCGCTTGAAAACCTGCCTCGCGTAATCGCTGATTGGAAACGATATAGTTGCGCTTGTCAGGATCGGTTCCAATTTCGGAAAAGTGGATATAAAAGCCCGGCACGTATTCCCTGATCTTGAGCGCTAATTCCTCCTTGGAAAGGTTGGCTTCGTCGAGCCCAACGTTATAGGGGCGTCCTACCATCCGTTCTGAATTTTCTATGCAGTGGGAAAAACAATCAGCCACATCTCGAATGTGGATGTAATTTCGCCTGAAGTCCTTTTCAAAGATAACGATGTACCCATCTGTCACGGCAACATACACGAAGTGGTTTACCAAAAGATCAAGGCGCATTCGAGGGGACATGCCAAACACCGTAGCCAGCCGCAAGGTAATGACATTGGGGGTCTCTAGGAGTTCTGACTCGGCCTGAACCTTGGTCTGACCGTAGAGAGAAATAGGCTCAAGCGGAGTATCCTCAGTGCAATAGATCTCACAAGATTTTGTCCCATAACCACTGTTTGTCGTAGGATAGATTACTAATTGCTCACGACTCCGCAGCCGATTGAGCAACCGTATGGCTTCCAGGTTAACCGATTCGGCCATCCAAGGGTCGCGTTGACATGCCTGTGCTCCTACAATAGCTGCCAAAGGGATAATAACATCCACTTCCCTAACCAGCCGGCGCATCAGCTCTTCGTCTCGAACGTCCCCCAGGACAAAATCAAAGAAAGGGTTGGCACAGAGATGGAAAAGAGTTTTTTGCCCAAACATCAGACTATCCACTGCCGTGACCTGATACCCAGCATCAAGCAAGTGCTCGCACAATATTGAACCAAGATAACCTGCTCCCCCTGTGACAAGTACTCGTAGAGTCATATATTTCTCCCCACAAAGAGCTACGTATATTTTCTTTCAAGCTTCTGAGATGTCATTTTCCTAATATGTTCGACAATATGAGGTCCGAAGGTTTGACGGATCATCTCAAGATACCTGGGGTTAGTGAAATACGCATAGAATGCTTGATCACGGAATCTTAGTACCTCCGTACCGCTCAGGTACCTTGTGGGCAGCGGCAGGGTATCATATGCATGCTGAGAATACCCTGTCCAACTCTCGGGAAGAGGTAGGTTTTCTTCCATTGCTCTCTCGTACAATCTGGAACCCGGATAGGCCATGGCACTGTAGAAATTGGCAAATTCGCTGTTGAGCTCTGTTGCAAGTTTGAGTGTCTCCTGCATACTCTCCATATCTTCTTCGGGCAGACCAAAGAGGTAGTTAGCTATGATGTAAATGCCGACCTTCCTGATTGCTTCAACGGTCTTCAGCAAATCTTCGTGCCGGTATCCCTTTCGCACGTCACGGCGAACTCGAACACTTCCAGATTCAATACCCAGACAAAGCCAATTGATTCCAGCCCTTTTCATCTTTTCCAACATCTCTTCGGTCCAACAATCAACCCTTGCATAAGCCCAGATATTGAGATCATAACCCCGCTCGATTAATTGATTACAAATTCCTATCACATGCCTTTTATTCAAAACGAATATCTCATCTGCAAATTTGATGTTTTTCACACCGTATTCGTTCACTAAGATATCAATCTGGGTGATGATAGAGCTAGGGTTCCACATTCTATAGCTGTTCACCCTGGGAGAATATCCCAAGGCCTGTTCACCCCGCTTGAAGGGCGCCTGGATGCAGCAGAAATGGCAGTGAAAGGGACAGCCAAGGGAGGTGTAAAGTGATGCATACGGTTGACGCTCATCGATATGTGTAAAACAGTGCCAGTTGTGAGCCCTGTATTTCTCCATTGGCAACA
>DTYH01000083.1 GCA_012961955.1 Desulfobacterales bacterium
CCTGTCTGAAAAGCAATCGGGGCGAGAGGATTCGAACCTCCGACTTCCTGCTCCCAAAGCAGGCGCGCTGCCAGGCTGCGCCACGCCCCGTATTTGTCGTCTGTTTATCATGCCTTTTTCATTGATGCAAGGCATTTGGGCCGCTTTGCTTACAATTGGAATAATGGAGTCTGAAGTATTGGACGTGGATTTGGTGCTGTATGCGCACGCCCACTGATGCAAGCAACAGGAGCCCATCTGCAGCGAACCTAAAACGTGCTTAAAGCTGAAGGTGCATAAGCCTCATCCTGCTGGGAATCAAGGGTACTCGTGAAATATTCCTTGATTGCCTCGCATATAGCTTCAGCAGCAGCCGAGACCACCTCGGGCTTCCTGAGCTCCCTCTCCTCGGAAGGATGGCTCAGATGAGCAATCTCAATCAGAGTGGCCGGCATGTCCGCTCCCCGGAGCACCAAACAGGGGGCCTCGCGAACCCCTCTGTCTTCAGGGCTGACCTTTCCCAGCAGATGCCGGTGCACAAGTTTTGCCAGGGCCTGACTTTTCGCTCGATGCACCTCCTGAATGCAGTCCCATGGAAGAGGTTTTTCACGTATTTCCCATGGGCCCCTCCGTTGTTGAGACGGCTTGGAGCCCGGACCTGTGCAAGGGCTTTGATAGAACACAATCACGCCCCGGGCCTGGTGGCGAAAGCCTCCCCCTGCGTGAATGCTGACAAAAATATCGGCGCGGTGGTGGTTTGCCTGGGCGGTCCGATGTTCAATATCGACCGTGTAATCGTCGTTGCGGGTCAAATGGACTTCATAGGTTCCAGAAAGGATGTCCTGCATCTTTTGAGCGACAGACAGCGTCACAACCTTTTCGGCCAGGCCGGAGGGGCCCACTGCACCGAGGTCATGCCCCCCGTGCCCGGGGTCTACCACAATGATTTTTCGACGTGGTATTACCTGTGATAGGGACACCGCTTTGACTGGGAGTGCATCGTTGACAACCAACGCCAAGCCCAGCAAGATATGGGACGCCCACCACACACAGCCTTTCGCCTCAATTCTCCTTAGCCGGCAGCCATCACGTATGAATTTAGGCATTTTTGTACCCATCTGCTCCTATCAAAGGACTATTTCCCACGGAGCCCAAAGACCTATTTCTTTCTTTATAGGAGTTTAGCATGTTGAAAAACCCCTCCTCTGGTGGAAGAGCTTTAGGCTGAGGGTAGACTTCCTCAGCACTGCTTGACAGGATTTGATCTTGCATTATTCTGCAACACTTGGTATGCTTCCGATTCTTTCAATAGGAGCACTCATTTTATAATCTGTTACAATTATTACGCCTTTTACAGAAAATCAATTTCTTTGTGCGAGAGTGGCGAAATTGGCAAACGCACTGGACTTAGGATCCAGCTCCGATTTTCGGATTGGGGGTTCAAGTCCCCCCTCTCGCACTATAAAGTAGAACAGGAAAGGTGACGACAGTAAGTTCCTCTATTGATCAACCTTTGGATACATATAGAGCCCGTGTCATAGCCGTCCAGGTATCGTCCAATTAATGCATCATATCGAGATTGAAAAAAGAGGATGGCTGCTTTGCTTAATGGATGTTTGCAAGCTGGTTTACAGCTAATAAGGAGTTTTAAGGAAGGAAGGTTATGAAAGTAGAGGTTCAGGATGTAACTACGGTAAAGAAGGTTCTTAATGTGGAGATTCCAGAGGAGGACGTAACCCGCCAATTGGATAAAGTATGTCAGGAACTTAGGAGGACGGTCATGATTAGGGGTTTCCGCCCGGGAAAGGTTCCTCGTTCCATCATAGAACAGCGGTTCAGGAAAGAGATAAACGCGGAAGTTTCAGCTAAGTTAATAAGCGATTCCTTAACAAAGGCCCTGGAAGAGGTAAAACTCGTACCACTTGGGGAACCCGACATAGAACGTCCGAATATTGAAAAAGGACGTGCATACAGATATTCTGCCACCATCGAAATTCTTCCAGAAATTGATGATATCGACTTTAATGGGCTCAGATTAAAGAAGAATATCTATTCAGTAAAGGAGACTGATATCGAAGAGGAACTCAAGAGAATTCAAAAGACGAATGCTCAGTTGAATACTGTTGAAGAAAATCGCCCTGTTCAGAAAGGTGATTTTGTCGTCATAGATTATGAAGGGTTTAAAGACGGGAAGCCTTTTGTACATTCTAAAAAGGTGGAGAACTTCCTGGTTGAGGTAGGCTCAGGGCACATGTTGGAGGAATTTGAAAATAACCTTTTGGGGATGTTACCGGATACGCACAAAGATATCCCTGTCCACTTCCCTGAGGATTATTACAACAAGAATCTCGCTGGAAACGATATTACCTTTAAGGTCCATCTAAAGGAGATAAAGGAACAGATAATTCCAGAACTCGATGATGAATTTGCCAAGGATATTGGTTACGAAAGCCTTGATAAGCTGAAGAAAGCGATTGAGGAGAATCTTCAAAAAAGGAATGAGATGCGTTCGAATCAAGAATTGGAAACTCAAATCCTTGAAGCCCTGAGTGAAAAGACCGATTTTGAGTTGCCAGAGACAATGGTAAATGAGGAACTTAGGACCTTGGTTGATAATAGAAAGAACGCATTTTCCAGAAGAGGCCTTTCCTTAGAGGATACTGGAGAGAGTGAAGAAGAGTTTGCTGAAAAATATCGTTCTTTAGCAGAGAGAAATGTTCGTAATTATTTGATTCTAAAAAAGATTATTGACCAAGAGAAGATTACTGTTTCAGACGAACTCCTTGATGAAGAGTATAAGAAAATAGCCGATTCCACAAACCAGCCTGTGGAAATGATCAAGGCCTATCATGAGAAGCATAAGGAAAGCCTGGAAACGTTCAAGTGGAGAATACTAAGGGACCAAGCGATTAAATTGATCTTGGAAAAAAGCGCGATAGAAAACATAGAAAAAGAGTAGCATATTCTAATGTAATGTTGTATAAAGGAGTTGAAGGAATGCCTCTTATTCCAATCGTGATTGAACAAAGCAGTCGTGGTGAACGTGCATATGATATCTATTCTAGGTTGTTAAAGGACAGGATTATTTTTCTTGGTTCTGTACTCACCGATGAAATTGCAAACCTCTTGATTGCCCAGCTTCTCTTCTTAGAGTCCGAAGACCCAGACAAGGATATCAGTTTCTATATAAATTCTCCCGGAGGCGTCGTCACAGCCGGATTGGCCATATATGACACCATGCAGTACGTTAAACCTGATGTCTCGACGCTGTGCATGGGACAGGCAGCCAGCATGGGCGCACTTTTACTGGCTGCTGGCACGCCAGGGAAACGTTACGCCCTTCCAAATGCGCGGATTCTAATTCATCAGCCTCTGGGGGGATTTCAGGGCCAGGCTTCTGATGTGGCTATTCAGGCCAAGGAGATAATGCGCATGCGTGAAACTTTGAACAAGATACTTGCCTTTCATACTAATAAGGACATAGAAAAGATTCGTCAGGATACAGATCGGGATTTTTACATGAGTGGTGAAGAGGCCAAGGAGTATGGTATTGTTGATGAAGTGATTATGAATCGTGATTCTAGGGGAAAATGAGCAGAGAGCATGGAGGTATATAGAATCTGTATAAATTCCAATATGTTCCAAGAATTTAGACAACATTTAACAGGAGAGGAGATCGATGACAAAACGAAAGAACACAAGTGATAGTAATCTGCGTTGTTCTTTTTGTGGAAAAGATCAGGATCAAGTAAAAAAACTCATTGCGGGTCCAGCAGTCTACATATGTGATGAATGCATCGAGTTGTGCAATGAGATCATTGAAGAAGAGTACGAGAAAGAAGAATCTTTGCGCAGAGCTGAAATACCAACTCCAGCTGCAATAAAGGCATCATTTGACGAGTATGTGATTGAGCAGGAAAGAGCGAAAAAGATTCTGTCGGTAGCAGTGTATAACCATTACAAGCGGCTGGAAGCTGCAACAGACCTGGAAGGTGTGGAGTTACAGAAGAGCAATGTCCTCCTTATAGGCCCTACAGGCAGTGGGAAGACTCTTTTAGCCCAAACACTGGCCAGATTCTTAGACGTTCCTTTTACGATTGCGGATGCAACAAGTCTGACTGAGGCGGGCTATGTGGGGGAAGATGTGGAAAGTATAATCCTGTCACTTTTACAGAATGCCGACTATGACCTTGAAAAGGCATCACGCGGGATTGTTTACATTGATGAAATCGACAAAATAGCTCGAAAATCAGACAATCCTTCGATTACACGTGACGTTTCAGGAGAGGGTGTGCAGCAGGCTCTATTAAAGATAATAGAGGGGACTACGGCGAGCGTTCCACCTAAGGGGGGGCGCAAGCATCCCCAGCAGGATTTCATAAAGGTTGATACTACCAATATACTTTTTATCTGCGGCGGGACATTTAACGGGTTGGAGCAGATCGTGCAAAGACGTTTGGGAACCAAGGTTATCGGTTTTGGTGCTGAGATTTTGAAGCGGGAAGAAAAGAATATTGGGGACATTCTACAGTTGGTTCAGCCAGAGGACCTAATAAAGTTTGGACTAATACCTGAATTTGTAGGACGGCTCCCAGTGGTTGCCACCCTTTATGAACTGAGCGAGGATACCCTTGTCCGTATCTTGACCGAGCCTAAGAATGCATTGGTAAAGCAGTTTAGGAAACTTTTTGAGTTTGAAAATGTTACTCTTCGTTTTACAGACAGTGCTCTCAGGGCTATCGCAAGAAAAGCCTTGGAACGTAAGACTGGCGCAAGAGGTTTGAGAGCTATCATGGAAGAGACCATGCTCGACATTATGTACGAGATTCCCTCAATGACAGGTGTCAAGGAATGTATAATCGGTGAGGAAGTAATCGAAAACAAAGATCGACCCATCTTGCTATTTGAAGAAGATTCTAAAGACGTTGCTTCATCGTCACGGTAGAGTAAATCATACCATGGGGCTGGTATGATTATTATCGAAAGATCAGGATGAAAGCTGGGCGCTGGTACCTGAATGTTCATATGGCACAGGGCTCTTTCCACAGATAGGCCCTATTTCGGAATAGAGTTGATAAATCATGGTATATGTAATATAGTACAAAGATAATATCTGAGGTACGTGGAGCTGAAGGGCGGCCACGGACAAATCTTTAAGCAGCAGGGCGCAGAAAGAGCCTGTCCGCTTTGGCCCTCGGTAGTAAGGTGGCCTGAGAGGTGACAACAACGATGTAAAGGCAAGCATGGTCTCTGCTTTCCCCGAGCCGTAGGCTGGAGGGCTTACCCCTTAACGACAAGGTGCCGGAATTACAATAGACTTATGTATGAGTTATAGCAAACTTCGTCGCCTGGCCCTCCGGGCGGGCCCCCCTCTGGTCCAGAGGATAGCGAAGGAAGTTTGAGGCGCAGGAGAGTAACAGGCCCGGTTGCCTCAGCCGGGCAAGAGCGATAGCGGGCAGCCGAACGTGATAGTTTGAGCTGCCTAAAAAACAATGTCCATCCCCGCTATATCACCTGGTAGCCAGGTAAATATACAGGGAGATTATAAGGGCATTATGAATAATGAAATGGAGTGAGATAGGGAGTATGTTTGGTTTTCGTAAATTAAAAGAGTCGGAAGGAGATTCCAAGCCAATGATTCTGATGCCACTCTTACCTTTGAGAGATATTGTCATCTTCCCCCATATGGTGGTCCCTCTCTTTGTTGGAAGAACAAAATCTATTAACGCACTTACAAATGCAATGAATTCTGGGAAGAACATCTTTCTGGTAGCCCAGAGGAAGGCTGCTATCGACGAACCAGGTGAGAAGGATATGTACAGGGTAGGGACCATAGCCACGATTCTTCAGCTTCTTCGTCTCCCTGATGGTACTGTCAAGGCCCTGATAGAAGGAAAAAAGCGAGCCCAGATTGTTCAATTTGTTCAAGACGATAACTTTTTTCTGGTAGAGGTGGAAACGCTGGAGGATCAAGAAGAACACTCTGTTGAAATTGAAGCCGTAGTTAGAACTATAGTCAGTAAATTCGAGGAGTTTGCCAAGATAAATAAGAATATTTCAAAGGACCTGGTCGATACCGTAGCTTCTATAACAGACCCTTCAAAATTGGCGGATGTTGTAGCCACCCATTTTTCTTTCAAGGTGAATGACAAACAGCGGCTGTTAGAGACGTTTCCTCTGAGCAAACGACTCTCTCTACTATACGAATTGATGCATACGGAAATAGAGATTTTTAAGATAGAGGAACGGATCAAAGGGCGTGTAAAGAAGCAGATGGAAAAGACCCAGAAGGATTACTATTTGAATGAGCAGATTCGTGCTATTCAGAAAGAGATGGGGACCAAGGATGATCATCAGGCAGAGCTGGATGAACTTGAGAAACGGATCAAGCGGAAGAGGATGTCAAAAGAGGCCGCCCAGAAGGTAAGGCAGGAATTCAAAAAGCTAAAAATGATGGCTCCTATGTCAGCAGAGGCAACGGTTGTCCGGAATTATATCGACTGGTTGCTTGCACTTCCCTGGTTTGAAAAGACGAAACTCCAACTCGACGTAGAGAAGGCGGAAGCGATACTGAATGAGGATCATTATGGTCTTGAAAAGCCAAAAGAGCGAATACTGGAATACTTAGCAGTTCAAGCTCTTGTAAAAAAGATACGTGGTCCAATCCTATGTTTTGTTGGGCCGCCGGGTGTTGGAAAGACTTCTCTAGCCAAGTCTGTTGCGCGGGCAACCGGGCGTAATTTCATTCGTCTTTCACTGGGTGGGGTGCGTGACGAGGCGGAGATCAGAGGGCATAGACGTACCTATATAGGCGCATTACCGGGAAAGATAATCCAGTGTCTCAGGAAGGCACGCTCTAACAATCCTGTGTTCTGCCTGGATGAGGTAGACAAGATGAGTATGGATTTTAGAGGAGATCCCTCTTCTGCCCTTCTTGAGGTACTCGATCCAGAACAGAATTATGCCTTTAATGACCACTATCTGGATGTGGATTACGATCTCTCCGAGGTACTATTCATCACAACAGCAAACGTACTTCATAATATTCCCCTTCCACTTCAGGATCGTATGGAGATCATACGTCTTCCTGGATATACTGAGTATGATAAGCTTAATATTGCCCTGGATTTTCTTGTACCCAAGCAGATTAAGATGAGCGGATTGTCAGAGAGTGATGTCCATTTTTCCAAAAGCGCAATTCTGACGATAATTCGCCATTACACGCAGGAGGCTGGAGTGCGAAACCTGGAGCGTCAGATCGCTTCAATTTGTCGGAAGGTAGCCAGGGAGATCGTCAGCAAACGGAAGAAAGGTCCTGTTAAGATAACCTCCAAGCAAGTGGCAAAATATCTAGGGGTTCCTCAATTCCGTCACGGAGAGATCGAAGAACGTGACGAGATAGGGCTGGCAACCGGTTTGGCGTGGACTGAAGTAGGTGGTGAATTACTGTCTACGGAAGTGGTGATTATGCCCGGAAAGGGAAAACTGATTATTACCGGTAAGTTGGGAGAGGTGATGCAAGAGTCGGCGCAGGCTGCCTTAAGCTACGTTCGTTCCAGATCCACAAGGCTCGGCATTGACAAGGATTTTTATCAAAAACTTGATATACACATCCACATCCCCGAAGGGGCCATACCCAAGGACGGTCCTTCAGCCGGAATTACTATGGCAACAGCCATAGTATCAGCTCTGACTAAACGACCTGTCCATAGAAACATTGCCATGACTGGAGAGATCACCCTTCGCGGGCGGGTCCTTCCAATAGGTGGGCTAAAGGAGAAGATACTGGCAGCACATCGCGGAAGGGTGGAGCGCGTAATTATTCCTAAAGAAAACTTGAAAGACGTGAAAGAGATACCTGGCAGGATATTGAAAAGCATTGAGATGATACCAGTAGAGCATATGGATGAAGTATTGACTCATGCCCTGATCTTGGAAGAGGGAGAAAGCCTGTTTACAGAAGAGAAAAAGGATGTTGTGCATGAAATCATCACCACGCCTGAGTCGGCTGTCGAATCAGTGCAAATAAACTAGCTTAAGCTTACGGATTCCCGCTTTCTCAGGAATGACGTTTGCGGAGTAGCCGAACTCGTGTAACTAATGATACGGTGTTAGTGGTGAATGTCGGTGCCAGTGGTCAGTTGGACCACACCGACGACCGAGACTGACAACCGATTTTGAAGAGCTAAACATTGGTGGTTTCGTAAAGAGTCTGATTTGCTGTCTCCTTGAGCAATTTTGGGATTAAAAATTGCCTCATGTTGTTTGCGAAATGACCTTCTACGAAGCCATCAAAGTTTAGTATATCCATACACACAAATAAGGAAAGGGGCTAGACATGGAAAATAAGGTAAGAGACGCGTTGGACAAGATAAGGCCTGCTCTGAATGCAGATGGAGGAGATGTGGAGTTGGTTGAGGTGACCGCTGACGGAGTGGTGAAGGTCAAGCTGACCGGTGCATGCGGGGGATGTCCAATGAGTCAGATGACTCTTAAGATGGGGATAGAAAGGGTGATAAAGCAACAGATTCCGGAGATAAAAGAGGTAGTGACCGTATAAAGTAGAAGCTCTCGAAAGTGTCTCGTATCTTTATTGTACTTTTTTTATTTCTTCTGGGCATAGAGCCTGTCTTTGGATCAGACCCTTTTAATGGTCCGTGGCAAAGGGAAGCTCCTTTAAAACAAGAACCCCACAGAGAAAAGGTATCCTTTAATCCTCTTCGTTTCTTGGTTCATATCTTTAGCGAGTATATATCTCCCATTGACGGTAGGCGTTGCTCCATGTATCCCACCTGTTCTCGCTACAGCATGCAGTGTTTTGAAAGACACGGATTTTTGATGGGATGGATTATGACCTGCGACAGGCTACTGCGTTGTGGTGGAGACGAGATAAGAAGGGTTCCTATCCTATACAGGAAGGGAGGGGTTCGATTTTATGACCCGGTCGAAAATAACGATTTCTGGTGGTATAGGCCCCAAGAACTGAGCTCAATGACAATGGTAGATCATGATCCGTAGCAACCGTTTGTAACTGTTCACCTGGTGAAGCTTTTTCTTTACCCCGTTAGAAAATCATAATCAATCTTCAAACATGAACCCTTAGCGGTATAAATCGAGCAATACTTGGTTTAGGATTAGCAAGGGAAGTTGATTTTTCTAACGGGGCTTATACTCTGATGCCTGCAACCTTTGTTTTTCCAGTGAGTCAGCAACACGGGATGCTTTGCCCTCACCGCTTTCCACCTTCGTTTCACCCCGTTAGAAAGTCCGGGCACCTGTCACAGGGTCAACTGTACCTTGGCTCGTCTTAAAGAAGGGAGAGGAGGGGGTGGTCCGTTCATACCCTTCTAACGGGGTGAACTCCTGTGGCAGCGGTCTCCCCCATTGCTAACCCCCGGAAAGACTAAAGGTATTCGCCAAGTCGTTTCAGGAGAAGCTTCATCCCGTGAACAGTGACGACCATTTAGCTCAAGAAACGTGTTCCATCTGAACGACTCATAATATGAAAGTTAGAAGCCAGAGGGATTTAGTTCTACCTTTTACATCTGTTTTGTGTGTTTTGTTCCTTTTTGAATATGGATCCCCTGCCGTAGCAGGTCTTCTTAGTATTCAGACGCGGACAGAAGTAACGGTTACCGGCAACCTTCTCCAGGTTATAGTAAACGTAACAAACAAAGGTAACGTACCCGCTTACGATGTCCAGGCACTTCTGTTATTGCTGGGGGATACGATAAGTACGTCCCCCGCTCCAATCTTAGAGGTCAATGAGTCAATTCCATTTCGTTTCAAAAAAAAGCTTAAGGGGATAAAGAAAGGCCGCTATCCAGTTATAGTTCAGGTTAATTTCCACGACGCAAACCAATATCCATTCTCTTCGCTGTCGGGCTCCACCTTTTGTTACAAAGAGGACACAAGCCCTGATTTGATCTGTCAGACGAAGGACATAACTATCAGGAAGGAAGGGGAGCTTGCCCTTTCTGTAAAGAACCCTGGATATGAGTCAAGGGCTGTGCGTGTCAGAATAGTATTGCCAAGAGAGTTCTCCTCACCAAAACCAGAGATTAATATAAAGCTAGGTGCCCGTAGGGAGGAAAGGATAGTCTTTCCCATTTCTAACTTTTCAGCTTTGCCCGGTGCCACTTATCCGGTCTTTTTCTCTTTAGAATATGACCTGCATGACAGCCACTACTCACTATTGACGCGTGCTGTGGTAAAGACATGGATAAAAGAAAACTGGTTTTCTCGTACACAATGGTTGTGGATCGGAATCGGCGTATTAGCAGGGCTTATACTTGTATTCTATCAATTTAGACGTAGCAGGTAAACCCCGTTAGAATTTCAGTCCGTCAAACAGTGTTCCGGTCAGGAAATTTAACGGGGTTAAAAGGGGGTATAATACATCGATTTTGACCCCGGGCTTCCGCACAGGTCTTTCCTAACGGGTTAAATCTTTGGTAACCTGTCACGAGTGAAGCTTTTTTTGGAATGACTGAAACTTTTAGTCTAATACTTCAGCTCTTTTAGAGAAATGTGTCTATGTGCCTGTTTGTAACTTACGTGGCGGTCCAAAAGTTGTTGAGGCTCAATTTAGGTAAATGTAAGTATTAGGGGTTATCCCTTTCCGTTTCTAAGGTGGTCATGGGCTGCAGGGAGGCGCCAATTTATTTTTTTTGCATGAGGTTAAAGGTTTCGTATAGCCAGCATGAACGGCACGGACACAATAATATTGCCGTGAGCCACAACTGCAAGTGTGTTGCGTGCTATAGCAAAACGCTTAGGCGTAACTCGCAAGCATTTTCGTTGCTCCTTAGAGTCTTAAGACACGGAGTTTTCGGGTTTGCCCTCGTGCAAAAAAAAATATACTGACGCGTGCCTTACCCCCTAACCCTTTCACAGGCTGATGTGCAACCGTTAGGGGTAACCGAATATTTGCGGCTAAACATTGCATGGCTTAATTTTTTTTTCAAAGTGTTGAGAAAAACCAGAGGTTAAAGAGATCGGAACGAAAAGGAAAGCGTCACCCGTGAACGGTTACAGGTTTTGTGATAATAACCGAGGGTACAGTTGCAGACCGGGAACAGGTTTATGTCTCCTTTTTCTAAAAAAGAAAACATCACATCTATTGCCATCCTTGCTCTGATCTACTCCTTCCTTTTAAGTTATTTTATCCCGGAACATTTATTTTCAAGGACGATTACAACAGGGGGTGATACACCTTCACACTATATGACCGCACATTATCTGCTACATACGCTCCTCCCCAAGCATAGAATCATCGGCTGGATGCAGGGAAATTATGCCGGGTTTCCTCTTTTTCAGTTTTACTTTCCGATGCCCTTTCTAATAATCGCCGGACTAAACCTATTTTTCCCTCTTCAGGTCGCTTTTAAGCTGGTTACTGTCCTCGGGATCTTCCTTCTTCCTGTCTCAACATTTGCCTGTTTGAAGCTCCTTGGATACCCATTTCCTGTACCCATAAACGGTGCAATTTTTTCACTCCCCTTCCTATTTATGGAGGCTAACTCCATGTGGGGGGGGAACATCCCCAGTACATTAGCTGGAGAATTCGCTTACAGTATTGGTTTTGCTCTTTTGATTCTGTACGCCGGGCTGTTCTATGCAGGGATAACCAGCGAGAGATATGGGTTATTAAATTCCATCCTTTTAGCCGTAATTGGCCTCTCTCACGGGTATACCCTTCTTTTTGCAGTCCTCATGACCACTCTTTTTTTGTTTACCACGTACACTCCTCTTAGAAGGCTGTGGTATTACCTGAAGGTGAATACACTGGCCTTTCTCTTGATCGGATTCTGGATCATTCAACTTATCTGGTTTATGCCCTATACCACACGGTACAATTTCGTTTGGGTCCTGGACGGGATCTGTCAGGTGTTCCCTGGGATCCTTTATCCAGCAATAGCCTTGGCTGTAGCCGGGTCTATCTGTGCCCTGATATGCAGGCTCAGGGGTAAAGATAAGAGCAGGATCTGTTTTGATTATCGCTTGGCTTATCTGTGGTTTGTAGTCTTTTTGGGCGGGGTCCTATACTTTATTGGATACGGTCTCAACCTGGTGGATATCCGTTTTCTCCCGTTTGTTCAGTTCTTTCTCATGATCCTTGGCGCCGTTGGTTTATATCACATTACTCATCGGTTAAAGGGGGAGTGGATAATTCCAATCCTCTTAGGTGCTCTGGCCGTTGTGTGGGTGAACAAACATATTTCCTACATTCCCAAATGGATCGACTGGGACTACGGCGGATTTGAAACAAAGAGGGCATGGCCCCAATTTCGAGCCATTAATGATTATCTTAAAGGCTCCGTAGGAGATCCCAGAGTGGTGTATGAACACAGCTTGAAAAACCGTGCTTTTGGATCGGTACGCGCGTTCGAAATGCTTCCCTTTTTTTCAGGGAGGTCCACCCTGGAAGGACTCTATATCCAGTCTACTATTACCTCACCTTTTGTCTTTTATCTCCAGTCGGAGATATCTCTCAAACCCTCGTGTCCGCTCCAGGACTATAATTATTCCAGACTGAATATCAAAAGGGGACTGGAACACCTGAAGCTCTTTAATGTAAGTCAGTTTATCGTGGTAACAGATCATGTCAAAAAGGCCCTGGCAGAATCTTCTGCAGCGGTGAAAGAAAAGGAATTTCCACCTTATGCCATATATCGGCTGAGGGAGAATCCAGACCGATATGTATCACTCCTTGATTATGAACCGATACTTCTAATCACAAAGGACTGGCGAAATGCTGCTTTTCAATGGTTTCGTAATAGCGATCTCAAAACCCACATCGTCTTTAAGGATTCACTCGATGAAGAGGATATCAGGCATTTCAGATTGATCGCAAAGGATAAGCTTCCCAAGGTCCTACCCAGACTTTCTCTTCCTGGAGGAGCTCCAATTAAGGAGACCATGAGGCCGGAGGAGATCCTTATCGAAACACCCAATATTGGTCGTCCTCACATGATCCGTGTATCGTACCATCCCAACTGGAAGGCAGAAGGCGCGGATCGGATATATCTGATATCCCCCTCGTTTATGCTCATTTATCCAACCCGGAAGATTGTTCGGCTATATTTTGGTAGATCCTTTCCAGATTACCTTGGACTGGTCCTGACACTGATTGGACTATGTATTTTTCTCTTCTCCCTCTTTAGGTTCCAGACCTACTTTTTAACTACATCCCGGATGATCGGGGAAACAATAATGAGGAGATGCGGAGTACAAAGTGCAGTCCATCGATTATTTGCATTTGTACGTCAGGTTCGTGATTGCTCATACAACCTTCGGATCGACAAGAGACTGTTGCAAGGGATTGGGATCTTTATTACAGGATGGATTGTCCTTATTGGGCTTCTTTTGCACCAGGACGATGCGACAATTATCTATAATAAGGGTCTGTACTATTTTAATGAGGGCGACTACAAAAAGGCGAGAGAGGTTTTTGCTCATGGAATGAAGACCTTTCCACTTTCGCCAATCATCGATCAGACAGTATTTCATTTCGGCCTAACCTATTTCAAAGAGGGGGACTGGGAAGGTGCCATTAACGCCTTTGAGCAGATGTTGATCGAATATCCGGAGACGCGAAAATTTACTGAGGTCATGTATCATGTCGGTATATGTAACATTAAGCTGGCCAGGACAGATAAGGCGAGGGCTATCTTTGAAAAGATCGTTCGCGAATTCCCTAACGATCGTTGGGCCGGGTATGCACGCGAGAGATTAAAGGAGTTGAAACTCCACAATGTCCACAAGAGATAATTAATGGGATCTTTGGATGTGAGACCACAGATAAAAAGTGTATTACTCGTTAATCCTGGCTGGGATGGTATAGTTAGCAAGGCAGGTAAGAGGTTCAACCGGGCCTGGCCTCCGCTCTCCCTCATGGTCTGTGCCTCCTTGCTTGAGCAGAACGGTTTTTTTGTGCACATAATCGACGGGCGGGTGGACACGAGTTGGAGAGAAAGACTGGTTCAGCTAGGCACTCAATTCGACAAGGTTGTGTTAACGTCGTCCCCGCTGGACCGCTGGCAGTGTCCTAATCTGGAGCTGGACTATTTCTTTCAGTGTGCTCGCTTGGTCCCTCCTTCTAAGCTATGGATCATGGGTGCACATGGCACACTTTTTCCTGAGCTTATACTAAGACAGACCGGAGCAGAGGTGGTAATCATAGGAGAACCTGAACAGACACTTCTTGCTCTCTGCTCAGGAAGGGACTGGGCCGAACTACCTGGAATCGCATTTTTACAACGTGAAAGAATGGTTCATACAGGAGAGCCTGTCGATTTGGATCTGGGCACTCTCCCAGTACCTGCCTTTCATCTGATTGACATTTCCAGGTATCGATATGAGCTTTTAGGGGATCGTTTTGCTCTATTTGAAGGCTCTCGTGGCTGCCCTTTTAGTTGTTCCTTCTGCCTGAAGGTGATGTTTGGGTCAAAGGTAAGGTTTAAGCCTGTGGAACACCTACTGGCCGAGGTGGACGAGGCCGTGGTTCGTTTTGGTGTCCGATCAGGATATTTTATCGACCTTGAGTTTAGCCTGAATAGGGATCGTACAATGGAGATATGCAAGTGTCTGGCAGAGAGGAGGTACCCCTTCATATGGTGTTGTCAGACCAGGGCAGATTCTGTGGATAGGGAGCTCCTTTATTGGATGAAACAGGCAGGGTGCCGTCTGATACATTTTGGGGTTGAGTCCGGATCAGAGGAAATCCTTGATCAGACAAAAAAAGGAATCGACTTGGCTAGCATCAGGAGGGGGATAGCACTGACGACGGAGGCAGGGATCGAAACAGCATGTTTCTTTATGTTTGGTTTTCCGGGCGAAACAAGGGTCGACATGGAAAGAACGATAGAATTTTCCCGATCTCTGAATCCTACGTATGCATCCTTCCACATAGTTACTCCCTATCCAGGAACCCTTCTTCACCTCCATTTGACCAAGCAGAATCCCGGTATGTCAAGGAGAATCAATTTCATAACGCATTACCCTTCTCACAGCCAGGAATTCTTGAACGAGATGACAAGGAAGGCCTTCAGGAATTTTTATCTAAGACCTGGCTACATATGGAGCCGAATTAAGGCTGCAAACGTCAAGTCATGGATTAACCAGTTAAGACTGTTTAATGGATTTGTCCATTGACGAAACCATTTAGCATATTAATACCGGTCTATAATGAAGCCGAGATCATTACTGAAAACACAGAAGTCCTTCTGGATTATCTTTCACAAGACTATGAAAGATTCGAAATAATCCTCGGTAGTAACGGTTCCGTTGATGGGACCATTATGAAGGGGAATGATCTTGAGAATCGGTTCTCTCAGGTAAGGTTCTTCCATATCCACAGAAAGGGTGTAGGACGCGCCTTTAAGCGGGGGGTACGAATGGCCAAATACGATCGTATCATCTCTCTGGACATGGACCTATCCATTGATATGGGATTCATCCACAGGGCGCTTGAGCTAATGGACAGTGGCTACGATGTCGTAGTCGGTTCAAAGAAGATGGGCCATCAGAGGAGAACCATGTTTCGAAGATTGGGAAGCTCGCTGTTTATATTCTGCGCTCGCAGACTTTTAGACATCTCTTTTGAAGACTATTCCATAGCAGCCAAATGTTACAGGAGGTCCCTCCTCTTGCAGTACGTAGATAGGATTGATCATGGAACATCGTACGTTATTGAAATACTATACATGGCCAGTCGAAATGGGATGAAGCTCATAGAGATTCCAGTAAGATGTGAGGATCTAAGGGCGAGCAAGTTCAACATCATTCATGAAGGAGTTTATAGGTTTACGAATCTTTTTAGGTTCTGGTATGGCCAAAAGTGTAATCCTAGATGAGCGGAAAATACTACTCAATATCACGTGGTAACAAGCCCCAGTCAGAATGACTGTGATAACCCGGGCAATACAAAAGAAAAGCCCTCATCAGTGACTATCGTCGGTGTCGGTTGATCGACCACTGACACTAACCACTGACACCGGAGATCTTTGAAAGGATTGTCATGCGAGATTGCTTAGGCTTACCCTCTCAGAAAAGTATCCTTGATCAAGGGAGGTTGTTTTTTCTTGACACAAAATCCCGTTTCATGATTCTTTATAAAGGGTCTACTTTGTAAAAAACTAAGAGGGTAATAATAACGAGGAGGATAAAATGGATTTTTCGTTTAGCCCCGAGCAGGAGATTTTGAGAAAGACTATTAGGCAGTTCGCCGAGAAGGAGATTACCCCTCTAATCGAGGAGGCGGAGGAAAAACACAGGTTCCCCATAGAGATTCTTCCTAAGATGGGCAAGTTAGGCTATCTTGGTGTTTCGTTTCCAGCCGAATGCGGTGGATCGGGAAATGAGGATATCTCTATTCGTAAGATTGATGAATGCATAGTGCTTGAGGAGATGAGTCGTGTCTGTGCCGGGATTGCTTTTGGAATACAGGCGGCAGTAATCGGAGCACCGAATTATATTATTCGGGATTTTGGAAACGATGAACAAAAACGAAAATATCTGGCACCAGCAATTAAAGGAGAAAAGATAGGCGCCTTTTCCCTCACTGAACCCAATGCTGGATCTGATGCAGCAAGCATCCGAACGACAGCTGTTAGTGATGGTGATTTCTATGTGCTGAATGGTAACAAAATATTTTGCACTAATGGCAATATTGCGGATTACATAACTGTGGCGGTCTATACAGATAAGGAAAAAGGTGTTAAGGGCGGGATAAGTATTATTGTAGTGGAGAAAGGAGCTCCTGGTTTCAGTGTCGGTCAAAAATTTAAGAAGATAGGACACAGGTCAGCAGAAAACGCAGAGCTTATATTCGAAGATTGCCGCGTCCCGCAGGCGAATATTATTGGGGAAGAAGGAAGGGGATGGCCAATGCTCATGGCAGCGCTCAACGAATCCAGAGTCAGCGACAGCGCTCGGGCCGTGGGAGTAGCTCAAGCAGCCCTTGAAGCTGCCTTGACTTATGCTAAAGAGCGGACTCAATTTGGGAAACCGATTGGCAAATTTCAGGCCGTTGCCTTTAAACTGGCACATATGCATACGCAGATAGAAGCAGCAAGATCGTTAACCTACAAAGCGGCTTGGCTTCTTGGCCAAAAGAAGGATATAAGATTGGAGATATCCACTGCTCGGCTTTTTGCAGCAGAGATGGTATCTTCAGTTACAACGCAGGCACTGGAAACCTTTGGTGGTTATGGATTTATAGAGGACTTTCCGGTTCAGAGGTATTGGCGAGATGCAAGGCTGTTTTACTTCGGTTATGGGACAGAAGAGATCCAGAAGCTCGTTATAAGCAGAGCCTTAGGCATGTAAGAGGAATTGGTGTAACCGTTCACTAGAATGCTATAACCTGGTGAACGGTTACCAAGAGTAGCTTATGGTTCCTTAGTTAATTTCGTTTGGAACCCTGTTGTACGCTTTACGCTGGTGACGGACGGGGGCCTGGTGATAGGCCTTACAGGGTGCAGAAGGTCAATTCTTCGATTTTCTTGCATCCAGTAATTCAAAGAAGGCATCTATTCGCGCCTTTATAACCCCTTCATTATAATCGCGTGTATCACATTGATCAGCATCCAAGACAACTCCCGGGATTCCCAGCTCCTTTTCAGCCCTTTCTCGTATATATTCAGCAAAAAAGGCGATCTGTTTACAACAGATATCGCTCCATATAATGATACCATCAATCTTGTATTCCTTCATTCGACGTATGAACAGGTCCCCTCTTTCGCGTATGCTGTATGTATAAAGGCATGATATACGCTTCCGGGCCAGGCTTTCTAAGGGGTAATCTGGGTCGAGTTTCTCGTAGGTCCAGTTAAGGGGGTAGGCCTCGATAGCACTCACTGCGCCAAGGTTTTGCATATAATTAAACAGACCCAAGCTATACCATGGAGGGAGCCCTTCAAAAAAGATTCTATACTTTTCTTCAGGGAGTGCTCCTTCTCCCCGAGCAACCTTTTCCTTGGCCTCCTTGATCGCTTGCTCGTAGATGTCGATACCCCGATGCGATCCAGCCCATAGAAATTGGACAAGCATGAGTGACATGATGTCTGCCCCTCCTATTGGACTTGGCACATTGTGCCGTAGCTTGTCTATCTCAATGGAGAGCTGGCTCGTATACTTGGAGAGCTTAACGCATTCCTTTAGTTTACCCATATCAAGCTTCTTGCCGGTAACCCCCTCTAAGAACTCTATATATCGTTTCTGTTGTTTAAGTTCATAATCTATGTATTGGTTTTCAATCTCATGTTGATAACTGCCACCAACATAGTCATGGACGTAAGTGGCCTCTTTGTCGTCAACCTCATGGCGATCCATTCGATAAGCAGGATGGGGGGTATCAAATATGAATGCAGGGATATTGAAATACCTTTGAAGGCTACGGATACCATGGGGATGCGTAAGACAAACTGAGTTACCTCCAACCAAGAGGTCCGGCTTTGGCCAGGCTATTGCTTCAATCTGAGGGTATTCCTCGATTGATGAGAGGAGATAACCGTAAACAGTCTTATAATAGGTGCAGAAATCGCGTGGAAACCCCCATTCCTCAGATCGCAAAATGAAATCCTCACTGACCTGCTTTGCTGAAAAGTTGGTAGCCATACTATCGATATGCTGCGGTAGGATATCAAAGGCGTAAAGAAGCTCCAAAGAGGCAGTGTCTCCCCCATTCCATGCAATGAGACCGCCTTTTCTTCTGTGCTCCTCCATTTCTATCTTATATGCCTTTGTCGCTGGCCAGATTCTTCGCGTCGCCTCAAGTCCCTTTACTGATCTCTCTGTCTTTCCTCTACGTTCTGCCATTTGCAGCCCTCCTTTACTTGATCGTTTCTATAAATGCGGCTATCCTATTACGTATCGCATCAGTTTTCATGTACCCCTCTTGGTCTAGAATAAGAGTACGGATACCCTTCTCTTCCAGTCTGTGTACTAGCCATACACGATCCCAAGAGTTCATATCACAATAGATGGGTGTGGTAAAAACAACACCATGGATATCATGATTGGCTATGGCTTCTTCGATATATCTTAGTCGTTCGTCCAGTCTATTCTCCGTCAGCATGGAAGGACATTGCCAGTTGGGTTCCTCTTCCGCTAGGTAATAGCTTGCCACGGCATCTAGAGGGTCCTGATCCTGGGAGATACTCCCTCTAATATATCTTCCCGCCGTACATAAATCATCCCCTATGACTATACCCCCTTCTTCTTCGATCAGCTCAAACAATTCTGTATTATGTAGCATAGCTCCTGAAACGAAGAACCTTATGCGTTTTTCCGGGGCAGGTTCCCTGTTCTGTTTTGCTTCGGCGATAAAGGATCTTAAAAGGTCATTACTCTTGTCTGGTGGCCATAGCATACTAGTGAAGGTAACCTTTGCAGCTTCAACGCTATTAATCAGACCCATCTTTTTTAGTGAATCAACCTCTCTCAGAAGGGCACGATTTTCGTTGTAGCTACCGATCGCCTTTCTTAAGGAAGCGTCGGTAATAGAGACCTGAAAGTGTTTTTCAATCTCTTCCTTGAGGTCTTCCAGTTCTCTTCTGAAAAGTTTCCTGGCACCTTCCGTGTCTGACCTCAGGGGACGTGTCAAGTAATACCAAAACTTGCCTCTTTGTGAAGGTATCTGCTGCCACCGGGGGGTGAGGTAAGGCATCGTGTCACAAGTATATGTGAAAACGGTTCCGTCAAGTAAATCGAGTTCACCCTTGAGGGCTAAATCTATGGCACTCCGTGATAAATAGCAAGCAAATCGACACCAGAAGTCGTTACCCCGTTCTATCGGCTTCGAATTCCCTAGGATTCTGACTGGAAGAATTCCAGCAGCATAGATTATCTCCTTGGGGAAGGACTGACAGAAGTAGCCAATTACTCTCCCTCCTTCATCCTTCCAGTCAACTATTGCCTGGTTCTCAGATGGCATGTAAGGAACTGAGAAATCTTCGAACATTTTCAACCCCCTTCATCATGGTTTAAAAGATGCGCTTATAGAAAGTCTGGCGTCGCCTCCGGCTTTTTCCGAACTGGAGGCCCCATGAACCAGAAACCGTAGCACCTGTGCGCCGAGGGCAATCCCCCCAATTGCAAGTTGAACCATAGCATACAAGGAATTCTACAACAAAAGGCACTGTTCATCAAGAAAAATCGATTTTGTTCTAACACCTTTGCCATTAAAAAGAATCAAGGTACGAAATATCTGGCCTCGACAACTTCTGGAGGGGGATGGATATGTTTTCTTAAATTGCAAACAGCTACACAGATACGCTTCTTTCAAGGAGCTAAAGTGTTATATTCTATCCTATCTACATCATAAGACAAATGAATGACTAATACAGTTGGGTACCGTATCTGTTTACGATTTTACTTGATAAAATTGTTTTTTCAAGTTAACAAATTGTCATAATCTACCCTTTTAAATTTCAGCTCTGCGAGATTTATGGGTTATATATTTGATTTCGAAACCTCCCGAGATTATGAGAAGTGGCGTCAAAATCCTGAGAATAGATTTAAGGCTGACCTTGAGAAGAGTTTGATACTTGATCTTGTAAGCCCGATTCCGGGGGAACGTCTGCTGGATATTGGCTGCGGTACAGGAGAACATCTTCTCGTATTCTTGGATAAAGGGCTGGATGTTACAGGTATAGATGCATCCCCTTATATGCTCGATATAGCCAGAGAAAGGTTGAGGCATCGTGCTGAGCTTCAGCGTGCTGTTGCCGAAGACCTTCCTTTCGATGACAATAGCTATGATATTGCCACTATAATTGGCACCCTTGAGTTTTTAGATAATCCCTGGACGTGTATCAAGGAGGCTTGTCGTGTCGCAAAAGACCGCGTTTTTTTAGGTGTACTAAATCGCTATTCGCTAGGATGGATTTTAACAAGGATAAGGAGAAACTGCACAGAATCGTTCCTTGATCAGGCCCGATTTTTTAGTGTTTGGGAACTTAAACGAAATATCAATATGATATTGGGAGAGATAGACCTGGAATGGAAGACGATTTATCCTCTTCCGCCGACTCTTAGAAGATATCTTTCTAACTTGAAAACATGGTCTCAAATCGGCAAGAATCCCTTTGGATATTTTATTGGGGTTTTGGTAATATTGACTCCTAAATTCAGGACCGCAAATCTCCATCTTGCCTTTACTGCACAGGGTGGAAGAGTTCTAACGGAGACTATTCATACCTGAACCTCTTCCCGAGTAGGGGGTTGATTGAAAATGGAAGCCTGTCTCTATGAATCCATGGAAGACGGTAAAGTTCGTTGTAACCTATGTCATCACCGATGTAGGATCAAGAGAGGGGAACGGGGAATATGTGGCGTGCGAGAGAATCAGGGTGGGAGGTTAATAACCCTGGTTTATGGAAGACTGATAGCTCGAAGCATAGATCCAATCGAAAAGAAACCCCTATTTCACCTCTATCCTAGCTCTCTCTCATATTCCATAGCAACTGTTGGGTGCAATATGAAGTGCCGATTTTGTCAAAATGCTGACATCTCTCAGATATCGCGCGAGCAAGGAATTATTATGGGAGATTACTACACCCCCGAGGAGATAGTAGCTTCTGCCGAGGCAGCGGGTTGCAAGAGCATTGCCTACACCTATACTGAGCCAACTATATTTTTTGAGTTCTGCTATGATACGGCCAGGATAGCTCATGACAGAGGCATTCTGAATGTCTTTGTCACTAATGGATACATGACTCCCGAGGCCCTGAACATGATCGCTCCATACCTGGATGCAGCCAATGTTGACCTTAAGGCGTTCAACAATGAGTTTTATAGAGACCAGTGTGGAGCACGTCTGGATAACGTCCTAGAAACCCTCAAGGTGATGAAGTCACTCAATATCTTGATTGAGATTACCACCCTCTTAATCCCTGGTTTAAACGATAATGAAGCCGAACTGAAGCAATTGGCTATGTTTATTGTTGAATTTCTCGGCCCTGAGACTCCCTGGCACATTAGCCGGTTTCACCCACACTATAAACTCCTTGATCGTCCACCTACGCCGCTCAAAATAATTCAAAAGGCTCGAGATATCGGCCTGGAGGCAGGACTGCGCTATGTGTATGTCGGGAATGTACCGGGAGATATCGGTGAAAATACAATATGTTATCAGTGTAGCAAGACATTGATTCAGCGCTGGGGTTTTCAGGTTTCCCATAATGAGATTCGGGAAGGTAAATGTCCACAATGCGGGGCTCCAATAGATGGAATATGGACTTAGTGACCTGTGTATCCCTGTCATCGATATTCTATCTCGGACGAATACCGCCATTTCATTATTAAGATTCCTTTTTGGCGATTCTTTTAGATGTATGTAATGTGAATGAGCTTGTCGATTCCCGTACGAGAAGAGTTCAGGAGGCATGTATGCTTAATGACAGAAGGTCGATTTTTCCTAAAGATGAGGACAATAAAGGTTTTCCTGGTGCTGAGTATTGTTTTGCTTGTGGGCCCCAAAATCCTGTTGGACTTCATATGCGTGTTTTATATGAGGAGGATCGCGCAGTTTGTCACCTATCATTGAGTAAAGAATTCCAGGGATGGGATGGGATTGTCCACGGAGGCTTGCTGGCCACCATCCTTGACGAGATTATGGCTCACGCAATAATTCACTTTGTGGGTGAAGCCGTCACTACTTCTTTGGAGATTAAATTCAGGGCTCCCATGCATATAGGGGAAGAGGTGGAGGCCTTTGGTTATATAACCCAGAGAAAAAGTAGGGGTGTGGTGGCGAAGGGTGAGATCAGAAGTGCCAAAGACTCAAGATTGATCGCTCAGGCAGAGGGGAAGTACATCTTCCTCCCTGAAGATAGTCGATGTGATGCTCAAGACATACCGGTCTTACGTGCTAAATACTAATGCGTTTTAAGGTTACCCTGTTCTTGAGGATGGTATCGGCCATTTCCTGAAAATGTTCTGTGACGTCCGAGACATATATTTGATATTGACCCCGTTTGTCCAGACGATCCTTTATCTCCGGGTGTTGTTCGATAAACTTCTTCACGTCTCTAGCTATGGCCTGAGAAGAGTCTATGATCTTAACCCTTTTTCCAATCTTTGCCTGTATAATATCCTTGAGAAGGGGATAATGGGTGCACGCTAGGATAAGAGTATCAATCTGTCTCATCTTTAAGGGATGAAGATATTTCTTGACAATCCGCCTGGTTTCGGGCTTTTTTATCCAACCCTCTTCCACCAGGGGTACCAGAAGAGGACATGCATTGGAAAGTACCTTGATTTCAGGACGGAAGGATCTTATTTTCTGCTCGTATACACCACTATTTACAGTGGCTCGAGTTCCGATAATTCCCACCCGGTATGATTTTCGGTTTGAAACTACCATCTGAACTGCTGGTGATATAACCTCAAAAATAGGGACAGAAAAACGCTCCTTTAAGGCGCTGGTGGCTAGGCTTGAAGCAGTATTACACGCTACTACGATGAGCTGTGCACCTCGATCCAGCAGAAAATTCGCATTAGCAATAGAATACCGGATAACTGTAGCTGCACTCTTGGAGCCGTATGGACTGCGGGCGGTATCACCAAAATATATCAGACTATAGTCAGGAAGTTCCCGGATGAGTTCACGAGCTACTGTCAGTCCGCCAAGGCCGGAATCAAAGACACCAATCAAAAGCTGTACCTTTTTAATAATACGCCTGACCGGCGTATTCATTACGCTCAGGAGAATCCTCGTGAGGCTGTACCACAGGAACTCCCAATCCCAACAGAGGAAGACTTTTTACTACCTATGGCGGAGCATGAGGACAAAACTCGTTGGCAGCCTGCGTTTTTACAGTGTGGACAGGTTACGTCGGCATCTTTATCCATTCTCCATGTAAATTGTTCAAACACCTTTCCACACGTTTTGCATTGATATTCGTAGATAGGCATGTTATTTCCTCCTACGTACGTGCTCTTTAGGTTAAGCTTATATAATTCGCTTTTACAGGATGTCAAGATTTTTTCTACAAAGTTACGGGCACGGAGGCCGACTCCTATTTGTGCTTATGCCAAAAACCAGCAATCGGTTGCCAGCAAAAAGGAAGAAGGGGGTTTGATGGACAATAAAATACCATGGTCGGTTATGAACAGACGTATATTTTCAATGGGTCTTTCAACCGAGGCCATCTCCGCTTATATCATTTGTTGCAACTTGGCAGATAATGGCAAGACTATTTCAAAGGCTAATATTGCCAGTTTTTGGAATAGCACTTCCCAGGATCTTGTAAATAGCCTTGAGGAACTAATTCGAAGGAATGTCTTGCGTAAGGTGATTTCAGACATGGAGGGTAGAGAGATTTATGCTATAGAGAAGGTTCAGGATTGGACATTCCGCGAACAGTGATAAGCCCTCACACAGGCGATAAATTCATCAATAGAGATCTCTCTTGAAACGCCTGGGCATGCCGATTTAATAGTTATAAAATTAGTAGAATCGACGAGAACGCATTCCAAAAACGGCCATGTCTTGCAAAGCCCTGGTTTTACCGGATGGATGCTACAAAGACCCTCCCAGAAGATACAATAGCCAGTGGAACCGCATGTCTTCAGCATGTAACGCTTTCCAGACAATTCACAATACCTGTCGATAAATTCCTCTTGTTCTATTTTCAGATAGTTCGAGATATCTTTTATCTCGCGGTCGTTCACAAATATGCCACCATACCCTTTGCAGCAGTCGCCACACTTTTGACAATTAAAGACTCTATTCAGCTGGGTCTTCCTCATAATCATACTTGTTGGTGCTATTTCACTTGATGAATCTTTTAATGCATAACCGTTCACGGGGAGAAAACAGAAGCTTCGCTCTGTGAACGGTTACCATTATACTGTATCAGGATTTGAATTCATGCCTCTTTTCGATAGAGTGTTTTAGTGTTACATTATCTGTATACTTTACGTCACCTCCCATGGGGATGCCTGAAGCAATACGGGACACATGTACAGGATAGTCCTGGAGGAGCTGGGCAAGGTATGACGCCGTTGCTTCACCTTCCACATTAGTGTTCGTGGCAAGAATCACCTCCTTGATCTTGCCCTGTCTAACCCGTGCAAGGAGTTCATTGATCCGAAGGTCATCCGGGCCGATTCCGTCTAGTGGAGAAAGTGCACCCCGAAGAACGTGATAAAGCCCGTTATACGCGCCCGAATTCTCGATAGCTACCAGATCATCAGGTCTTTCCACTACACAAAGCAAGGTGTGATCCCGTTCTGGAGATGTGCACAAGTTGCAAGGGTCGGTGTCTGCCAGACCAAAGCAACTGGAACAAAAGACTATCTTTTCTTTAACCTCAAGTATGCTTGAAGCAAGTGCGCTAGCCTGTTTGTGGGGCATATAAAAGATGTGAAGGGCTAGTCTGGTTGCTGTCTTCTTTCCAATACCTGGGAGCTTACTAAGCTGTTCAATCAAACGGAGTAAAGGCGAAGGATAATAACCCATTTTTTTCACCGTGGAAGATTATGTTAAGCCAGGGATCTTAAATCCTCCAGTCAGTTTGTTCATCTCATTCGACACCATTTCTTGGGACTTTTTTAGGGCATCGTTTACAGCAGCCACGATCAGGTCCTCCAGCATTTCTATATCATCTACGTTGACCACTTCTGGTTCGATCTTGATTGAGACTAGTTCCTGTCGTCCATTGGCCACAGTCCTCACCATTCCGCCCCCAGCAGAGGATTCAACCGTCCTTTCAGCCAGCTCCTCCTGCAGTTTAAATATCTTGGCCTGTAATTTTTGGGCTTGCTTCAACATATTACCCATCATACCTTTTGCCATAATCTTCCCTCCTCCATAAAAGGACTTTTAAAATGTATGATTTTGGATCTTAAAGTATCTTCACTTCTACGACCTTTCCGTCAAAGATATCAAGAACATCCGTCACCAGTGGATGATTTAATGCGTGCTGTCTTAAGAGATTTTCCTTATCCGTTTCTTCATTTATGTCTTTCCCTGCCGTCTTAGCCTCTCTGGTATTTATATGGATGTTCATGTTCCTTTTGAAGAATTGGTTGCACACCTCTTCTATTGCGGCCATGCTTTTTTTATCTCTAAGTCTGTTGGCGTAGAAGGAGTTTCCCTTAACTATAATCTCCAGGTTGTTTGAATCTAACTGTCTTAAGGTACTCTTTTCAAGGGCCGGAGCAATGGATGGATACTTCTCATGAAAGATACAGAGCAGACGATCCCACACAGACTTTGTGTCAAGCTTGGCATCCTTTTCTTCTTCGTCCGCCCGGTCATTCACGGGAGAGTTCAAGGATGCATTACCTACTTTAAAATCAGCCCTTACTTCTTCGCTTATCTTTGGTTCTATCAATCGTTTTTGTATCTGATCAAGCTTTTGAATGAGGCTCTCGAGGGAATAGACTGGCCTAACTTGGGTCAGCTTGATCAAAAGCATCTCAAAGGCCAGTTTTGGCAGACTAGAAAGCCTAATGGAGGCCTCCTCCTGAAAGAGCGTGTAGAAGAATTGATTTAGGGTTTCTAGGCTGTGTCTTTTGACCTCCTTCTCCATCTCCCTTAATTCATGAGTCGGCACATTAACAAGTCGGTGAGCCTTGGCCCCCATCTTGATTATTAACAGGTTCCTAAAGTGTTCCAAAAGGCTGGAATAAAGCTGCTTCAAATCATGGCCCTGATTGTATACCTGATCGGCAATATTCAGAGCCTGTACTATATCCCCTCTTAGGATGGCCGTTGAGAGATCAAAGATGAGGCCTCTGTCAACTATCCCTAAAATTTCGAGTACCTGGCTTTCCGTAATCGGTCCATCAGAATATGCTATGATCTGATCCAGGAGGGTTAAGGCATCCCGCATGCTTCCGGCTGCCTCCCGTGCCACAAGCCAAAGGCTCTCTTCATCGATCTCAATACCTGTTTCAGTACAGATGTGTTGTAGTTGCTTCAGTATGTCATCGAGTTCTATCCTCTTAAAATCAAACCGTTGACAGCGGGACAGAATGGTAACAGGAACCTTGTGCGGTTCTGTCGTAGCCAATATGAAAAGCACGTGTGCCGGAGGTTCCTCCAATGTCTTCAGGAGGGCATTAAATGCTTCAGTAGTAAGCATATGGACTTCATCTATGATATATATCTTAAAGTGGCTTCTTGCCGGCATATACTTTATATTTTCTCGAAGCTCACGGATTTCATTGATTCCGCGATTTGAAGCACCATCAATTTCAAATACGTCTACTGCGTTCCCTGCTGTTATCTCCTTACAAGATACGCATTGATTGCACGGCGTAGGGGTAGGACCACTGATGCAGTTCATGGCTTTTGCTAATATACGAGCCACAGACGTCTTTCCGACACCCCGGGGACCACAGAAAAGAAGGGCGTGCGCCACCCTGTTGGAGTGAATAGCGTTTTGAAGGGTCCGGGTTACATGCTTCTGGCCAACAACGGTTTCAAAGCTTTGGGGACGATATTTGCGAGCTAAGACCAAGTAGGACATCTTTGTCTTGTTCTTCACGGATTAGGTTCTTTTTTCAGCCAGCGTTCTTACAGGCTGCTGAATGGCGGGACTACGACCCGGAAAGGGCTCGAACCGAAGGCCGATTTTGTAGTAAAGCCAGGTTCTGTTGGTGGCGGAGAGAGAGGGATTCGAACCCTCGGTACGC
>DTYH01000084.1 GCA_012961955.1 Desulfobacterales bacterium
CGTCCGAAGTGAGCCCAGCTAGATAGGATTCCCATCTGGAAATTTAACGGGATGAATGGCCCGCATAAGTGGACAAACCTCAACTGTCTGTGGTCACAAGACAAACCTTTCGGGATTGTAATACTTTATCTCTCTAAGTGTTACTCAAATTTAGTGAACAAGCCCATGGACCTGTCAAAAAGCTCATAGGGACGAATGGAAAGGGATTGTACAAATGCCTCGTAACCTATGTTAGCGCTAAGGCCGCCCTTCAACTACATGAAGCTGAAGATAACTCTTCCCGGGGGTGGCTCTTTCTTCACACTCCGGTCTCTTGAACCTTTGTTCTTCCGTGACCTAAAGGCGGGGGATGCTCTACCCCGTCCGCATTCCACCTCTGAGCGTCCCTCTCCTCTATCTGGTATCCTTGGTCAACCTGACGAGATGAACGAAGTCAACCAGACAGACCAGGCCGCTGGCTGCGGTTTCCCCACTCTCGACTCATGGCAAACTAAAAGTCTCAACCAGGTCGTTTCAAGAAAACCTTAACCCCGCGAACGGTTAAAGCTAAGGTATTGCAGAAAGGTAATGGTTGTACTGTGGGAGACGAAAACATGAACACCGTGTCAAAATATGACATCACCTTTATCGTGTCAACTAAAATTTGATGCCACATAAATGCGCTTGACACTAAATCAAAAAAACGGATAATAATTATATATGTTATATATGGTCATCGAGTCTCATATACGATACATGCCAGTCATAAAGTAATGGAGTGTAACCTTCTCCTGTTACCTTCTAATCAATAGGGTATTCTCGTGAATCGTTGTAGCAAACGTTGGGGCAGACGTTTATGAATCCCTGCTGAGAACACTTGTTAACGGGTAACACTTTAGCCTGTTCAAACAAACCCGGCCGCATCAAAACACAACCCGAATCCTGAACCTCTGATACAGGATGGAGGGTACAAGTTATATAGTATCAGACAAAACCCGTTTTAATTATGGGCTGCGTGCAACACTCGATATAGAGCAAAGAGCCATTACCTTAGTCAGTTGACAATATTTGCATGATGGGGTTTTTCATCCCCCGCAATTTGTGTGGGATATAAAATCCCACCATACGTTTGGCTTTGCTTATGAAACTGTTGCGGGGATAACTATATTTGCCCCTGTTGGAAAACCCCCGTTCGGAAGCACGGGTTAAAATGAAAATATTATATCTTGTTTCCGCATGGCCGTTAATCCCCCGAGATAAATTCAAGGGGGTTTACATGTAATGTGATCCCGTCGGCTGCATCATGTATCTTCTATCGCAACCCTAGCTTGACTATGACGCAATCGGCTTATTTCAAGTGGCTAAGATGTCACGTTAATCGATTCTTACAATTATGAATAAGGCGATTAAGACTGAGGTTCCGGCATTGAATCGGGGTCTGGACATTATCGAGGCCCTTGCCTCAGAAAAAGGGGAGCTCGAGTTCTCTGAGATCAGTAAGCGATTGAAGATTCCTCGCGCTTCTCTGGCAAGGATCCTGAACACACTGAGAAAGAGACGGTTTATCGACAAGGATGAAAAGAGCGGGCGATATCGGTTGGGGTTAAAATTTATCTACTTGGTAAGTTTTGTTTACGACAAGATTGACATAAGATCTTATGCCAGGCCCTATATGGTAAAGCTGGCCGAGACAACCGGTGAAACGATTGAACTTTCTACATTGGACCATGACCAGCTCGTCCTAGTCGAACAGATCGAAAGTGAACAAGGGATACGCCTCTATTCACGAATAGGGAGCGCCTATCCTTATTTACATACTACTGCCCCTGGTAAGGTGTACCTGTCACAAATGAGTGATGAAAAGCTGGAGCGGGTATTAAATAAGATCGGACTTCCAAAGATTACAGAGAATACTATTACCGAAATTGAAAGACTGAAAGAAGAACTAAAACAGGTGGCAAAGAAAGGTTTTGCCTTTGAAAATCAGGAACTTAGAATTGGAGTCAGACGTTTTGCTGCACCCATATTTAATCATGAAAACAGATTGGTTGCGTGCCTTGGCCTCGCCGGTCCGTTCTTTAGAATCGGTCTAAGGGATAAGGCCAGACTGGGAAGACTGGTAAAGAATACAGCAGACGAAATATCGAGAAAATTAGGCGCAGCGAAGATTAATCCTAAGGCAGGAACTGATCAGTCGTAACTGTTCACGCGGGAGAGGCTTCTATTCATTCCGTAAACAGTTGGGATTGAACTACTATTTCGGTGAAACCACGAAGACCTCCTTTACGACTGAAAGTCGGTTATTTGGGCTAAAGCCGGCGGGAGCATTGGTGAGTCAGAGTATCTGATCCTCTTATTCTCGTATGCAGTTATTCGTTAAGAATTTTCAGTTGGAGGACTAAGGTTTTTGAATTTTGACGGAATTGGAGATAGGTTTTCATGCATGGACTATTTTATCCCAAAAGCGTTATGGTTGTCGGTGTGTCAGCCAAAGAGAGCAATCTGGCAAAGAATATTGTCTATAATCTGTTAAGGTTCAATTATAGCGGGGATATCTACCCCGTCGGTCAGGGTGGCGGTACAATCAACGGACTGAAAATATTCCCCAGAATAGAGGACGTACCAGCCTCTCCCGAGCTGGCTGTGTTCCTTATTCCAGCCCAATTCATACCCGAAGCGATGGACGCCTGTGGCAGGAAAGGGGTACATTATGCGGTTATTGAATCCGGTGGATTCAGCGAATTCAAAGATGAAAACCAGGCTTTGGAAGAAGAAGTCATCCGGGTGGCAAAAAGGTGGAAGATTCGTTTTGTAGGCCCTAACTGTGTAAGCATAATAAACTTGGAAAACGGACTCGTACTCCCTTTTGTACCTGTATATCAAGAGACAACAAACCTTGGCCATGTCTCTTTAATCTCCCAGAGTGGTGGAGTTCTATTTGAGTGTCTTAATAGACTCGCCCATGAAAATATGGGATTCAACAAGCTGATCAGCATCGGGAACAAGCTTGACCTGAAAGAGAGCGACTACCTCTCTTTTTTGATATCTGATCCGGGTACCAGGATAATAGGATTATATCTTGAGAGCATCCCCAACGGAAGACGATTGATGGATTTAGCAGCAACAACCGAGAAACCTATTATAATCCTTAAGGCCAACACCGGGAAGGCCAGCAAAGAGATTGCTCAATCTCACACTGCTGCCCTGACAGGGGATGATAAGGTGGCAGACGCTGCCTTAAAACAGGCTGGTATCCACAGAGTCGCTACAATAGGAGAACTCATCAACTGCTTTAAGATATTCTCTCTCCCTTTGATGAGAGGCAGAAACCTCGCCATTATCTGTCGCTCAGGCGGTCAAGCGGTTATGGCAGCAGACGCCTCGGATCGTTATGGCTTCCGCCTTGTTCGCTTTTCCAAGAATTTTCTGGCAAAGGTGAGACAGAAGGCTAGGGCCGGCGTAGTCCGTCTATCTAACCCATTGGACCTTGGGGACGTCTTTGATCTCTCCTTTTACATCGAAGTAATCGAAGACGCCCTTTGTGAAGAGGGAGTGGATGGTGTAGTGTTCAGACACGAATATAATAGGAAGACCGAAAGGGATGCCACTATGAAGCTGATCCAGGAAGCACAAATGCTGTCAAAGACGTATGATAAACCTGTTGCATTCTGTCTCCTGGTGGGCCCTGATGAGTGGTTATCGATGAAGAAGGTTGCTGAATTTCCAATCTTTTTAGAGCCTGAAGAAGCCATCCGCGCCCTATCCTATTCTGTGAGACATAGCGATGAAAAACTAAAAGCTTCAACAGAACGTTCCGGGAAAAGTGTGTACGCTGTTGTTGAAGAAAAGGCGGACAAATCAGATCCCGGACGATACCTTGGTCCCCGGGAAACATTCTCCCTTCTTCAGGCCTATGGTTTTACTGTACCCGACTATGCGCTGGCAGGGGATGTATGGGACGCGCTTATGGCAGCAGAAAGGATCGGGTATCCAGTGGTCCTAAAGACTGCTTCACCCGATATCATTCATAAAACCGAAGTTGGGGGGGTAAGACTCAACATTGATACCCCAGATGAATTGAAAGACGCTTTTCACGAGATCAAGAGGAATTCTGAGCTAGAGGGAGGGGTGTCAGACGAAAAGCTCCTTGTACAAAAGATGGTTCCAGGCGGCCAGGAGATAATCTTAGGGGGCAAACGGGACTTGGAGTTCGGCCCTGTGGTAATGTTCGGCCTTGGCGGAATCATGGTGGAGATACTAAAAGATGTGGTGATTCGGGTAGCCCCTGTACCAGAGGCCGAAGCTAAACGTATGTTAAGGGAGATAAGGGGGGCAGCCCTACTAACAGGCTTTCGTAATCAAAAACCTGCGGATATAGACGCCCTCGTAAGGTATATTATTACGCTCTCTGAACTCTTAATCGATCATCCAGAGATCATAGCCCTAGACATGAACCCTGTGATAGTCTTTGATGAGGGGAGTGGCGGTGTAGTCGTAGATTCTAAGATATTAATATCACATACATAGCTTCCTATAACCTCAGACCTTTGGATAACCAGTTCGAATGGCCATCATGAGCCTTTTAGGACACCCGTCCTCGTGGTCGGCCCTCGGAAGTGGGCAAATCCTGAACTATTCGAGGTCGTCACACCGAGTTTTCAGAATTTAGTGAGCGATCCGATGGACGGGTCAAAAAGCGTATCTGTTCACGGGCTGAAGATTTTCTTGGAATGACTTAGCGGAAACCCTATAGTTTCTCCGTGACTTGAAAGTTGGGGGGAGCCGCAGCCACCGAGGTAAAACGAAGATAGAAGTTAACTACTGGGGGTTAGGTCCAATCCTTTCAAGACCATCCATGTATGGACGTAAGGCCTTAGGTATGGTTACTGAACCATCTTCGTTTTGGTAGTTTTCCAGGATGGCTACCACAGTGCGACCCACGGCCAGTCCTGAGCCGTTCAAGGTATGTACCAACTCTGTCCCTTTCTTCCCTTTTCGACGAAACCGGATATTCCCTCTTCGGGCCTGAAATCCTTCAAAATTACTGCATGAAGAGATTTCGCGGTATGTGTTTTGACCTGGTAGCCATACCTCTATATCATATGTCTTGGCTGCTGAGAAACCGATATCCCCTGTACAGAGTGAAACTACCTGATAGGGAAGTTCTAATCTCTTAAGGATAGCTTCAGCGTCATTCAGCAGCTTCTCGAGTTCCTCATAAGAGGTTTCCGGGGTAGTAAATTTAACCAATTCCACTTTGTTGAACTGATGCTGACGTATCAGACCCCTTGTATCCTTTCCGTATGAACCGGCTTCGGAACGGAAACATGGGGTATAAGCTGTGTAAAGTATAGGAAGGTCATCTTCCTCTAACACCTCGTTCTGGTGAATGTTAGTTACCGGGACCTCAGCAGTGGGAATAAGGAAATAGTCCAACCCTTCTAATTTGAACAGGTCTTCCTCAAATTTGGGAAGCTGCCCTGTGGCTGTCATGCTGTTTCGGTTCACCATAAAGGGAGGAAGCGTCTCAGTATAACCATGTTCTTTGGTATGGATATCCAGCATGAAGTTGATAAGAGCCCTTTCCAACAATGCGCCCATACCAATATAAAGGGTGAACCGTGCCCCTGTCATCCTGGCTGCACGTTCGAAATCGAGTATTCCAAGCCGAGTCCCAATAGTCCAGTGAGGAAGGGGCTCAAAATCGAATCGGGGAATCTCTCCTACCTGTCTCACAACTGGATTGTCGTCACTGCTCTCCCCTACTGGGACCGAAGAGTGGGGTATGTTCGGGATAGTCAGTAAAAATGAATGGAGCTTCTTTTCATTTTCACTCAGCGCCTCGTCCAAGTCCTTAATCCGCTGTGAAACCTTACGCATCTCAGAAATCAGATGAGATGCGTCCTCCCCTTCCATTTTCATCCTTGCAATGGAATCTGAAACAATATTTCGTTTGTGCTTTAACTCTTCCACCTCAAGGAGAAGTTCGCGTCTTTTTGCGTCGTATTCCAGAAAAGTTCCCAGGTCAAATTTTTCCCCTCGCTTTCGGAGAGCTTCCTGTATGAGCTCAATATTCTGTCGTACAAACCTTATATCAAGCATAAAATAAGGGCTCCTTTTGTGCGATCCTATTTATAAATTTAAATTTGAAAGAATATCATATATATATACTTTAAGTCAATACCATTATTCCTTGACTTTTTACTAATTTTTGTTATAGTGTATAACTATACGGTCTATATGTTTTAGACACGATCAGATTACACGATCCCTTGGCAGATTTGCAGCCTTTAGTTCCTTGAAAAAGTGTTTCCTCTCACATCTTTCACATAGAGCAAGATGATATACTTTCTGATTCTTTCGAAGAATTAAACGGATACATAAATCTAAACTAAGGGGAATAGCGCTACGGCGAAAGATTTTTCTGTACTCCGCCTCGTCTATCAGACAAATATCTATTGGCTTGTCCAAGACATGTTTCTATAGACTCAGCGAGAAATGTCTGATATGGTGAAAATCTAAGGCATGCTCCATTAGTTTATTGATACAAGATCACAGTATGGGAATAGATGATATAATCATAGATGATTAACGAGACGCGTAATGGGATATTTTAACACTTCGCACTGAGATAGGTAAACCCGCTATCTCACGGGCCCAAACAGTACCAGTTTCATACCTTGCGCTTCACGAAGAATTGCTAAAATAAAGGCTTTTAACTTTGATGAATTGCTAGAAAGTCATTTTGAGACCGACATTGAGCAAAATCGTCTTTTTATTACGAAACCATCAAGTTTAACACTATAAATTTTTGTGCTCCATCACACGAGGGAGTTTTTATCTCGTTAAGCATTACTCAATTTTACACAACAAGCCCTTCTTGGCACAAGGGGCGAACACGTGAAATAAGGGTTTGAAAAATGGCTGGTCGGAGTAGCCACACGGAAGATATTAAGGCAATAAAATCAGAAATAAGGCGGAAAGTTATAGCTGCCCGAAATGCCCTCTCCATCGAGGAAAGGATTGCAAAGAGTGCGGCCATCATGGAGCGTCTGTTTGAACTGGCAAACTTTCTGGAGGCTAAAACGGTTCTATTCTACATGAATTCAGGGAGTGAAGTAATAACCTCTGACATAATCAGAAAAAGTATCGAATTTGGTAAGAATATAGTATTACCTTCATATAACTTAGAAAAGTCGAAGATTATCCCTTTAAAAGTTCAAGACCCTGACCGCGATTTACGGCCAGGCTTTCGCGAAATTCTTGAACCTATTCCAAATCGTTCGAAACAGATACCCTTCGATCAGATTGACTTGGCTATTGTTCCGGGAACCGCCTTTGATGAAAGGGGGGGACGTATGGGATATGGAGAGGGATTTTATGATCGACTCATACCCTGCCTCGAGGCGACTACCCGAAAGGTAGCCCTAGCGTTTGAGTGCCAGTTCGTACCTCAGGTGCCTATGGAGTCCACAGATAGATATATTGACATCATCATTACTGAAGACCGTACTATTTATAAGATTTAAAGGAAGGTAGCAACTCAGCTTTGTGCATTGAAGACTTACCCAGCGTAATATCTTCTTACAGCTTACCTACGGATGTGACCGTTTAGACACGGAGAGATTCGCAGGGTATCTTCTGTAAAAAACAAATCTCCGGACCCTAAGGAGCTGCAAAAAATCGGTGATACTTGATCCTGACTTAATAACAGCCTTAGATTTTAGGTTTCATTCACTCCACAGGGATTCAATATCTCTTCTAATCGGATCAGGTTTTTATTTTCGCCTACCGCAATAACAGTATCGCCTGCCTGGATCTGGGCCTGGGAGGAAGGATTAAAGAGCATCTCCCCACTTGCACGTTTAATGGCAATAACTATCAGGTCTAAATCCTTTCGTATCCCGGAATCCTGTAATGCCACACCTATCAGCTTTGATGAAGAAGCCACAGGAATCTCCTCCATCTGGATATCTCTCCCCTTGTTTATCATGGCCAGTTCGAGAAAGTCAGTTACTGTTGGGCGAAGTATGCCATGTGCCATGCGCTGTGCACCTATCTTATGCGGACAAACCACTTTATCGGCCCCAGCCTGGAGTAGTTTTTTTTCTGACCCTTCTTTGTTACCTCTGGCCATAATGAATAAATCAGGATTGAGTCCCCTTGCACTGAGGGTGATATACACATTATCCACATCGGCACCCATTGCAGCTACCAATCCTTGCGCATGCCTAATGCCCGCCCTTAATAGGTTTGCCTCATCGGTTGCTTCTCCCCGGACATAAGGTATAGCTTCATCTTCAAGGTTCTGAATCTTATTTGGGTCCCGTTCTATCACAACAATCTTTACAGGCTTTGTCAGAAGCTCTCGAGCAACTACTCTTCCTACTCGGCCATAACCACAAATGATGTAATGATCTCTAAGGCTCTGGATCTTTTTTTTCAACTTTCTCCTCTCCAATATTTCTCGAATCTGCCCCTCCACCATAAATTGAATGAAGTTACCAGCAATATAGAAAATAAACCCTACACCAACGAGGATTAACGTCATAGTAAAGATCATACCTGAGGCGGTAAGGCTATGAACCTCCCTGTACCCTACAGTACTCAGGGTAATGACTGTCATGTAAAGGGCATCCAGAAAATACCAGCCTTCGATAAGCATATACCCGACACATCCAGCAATCAATAGCCCGACAAAGAATAATATCCCGACTTTAATATGCGTTGCTCGTTCCACAACAACCTAATAGCTAAAACTATTTGTCACCGTTCATCGGGATGCCCTACCCGCTGAACAGTTGTTCTGTTTTTGTAACCTGGGATTGGCGGTCTCCCGAAAAGTCAAATCTTGCTCTCTCTGTGAGCAAAACAACTTTTTACGAAACCTTCAATATTTCAAATCCACCCGATGAAAAGGCCGGATACGAAACGACACTGCAAATCTATATGGATCGTGTAATAACGAAGGGAATGAGAGAATAAAACTTTATTGAAATGGCGGAGAGAGTGGGATTCGAACCCACGATAGAGCTATTAACCCTATACTCGCTTAGCAGGCGAGCGCCTTAAGCCAGCTCGGCCATCTCTCC
>DTYH01000085.1 GCA_012961955.1 Desulfobacterales bacterium
ATCAACCCGTAAAGTCGATCAAGCTTCGGCTCAAACGTCCTAGGATAAAGATCCTCACCCCTTCGCCATATCCCTGGGATGGCATCAGAAACCGCAAAAAAACCTTCAATATCTCCGATACTTCCATCATCACCTATCAAGAGCGCTGCACCCCCGTCTCTCCGTATGTCTGCTCAAAGGCAGACCTCGAGTCAGCAGCTAGTACAAGACCTTCCTCGCACTTCCGCTGTTTATCGAATTAAAACCCGCCCTTACTGCTGATATCCCCGCCCGAGGCGATGATGTAATATCGCACATGAATACATCCTTCCTCAGCTCCGGAGCAGATGCAATCGTAGTTGTCCCCTGCTGGTCCTTGAATGGAGAGGATGTCGTAGCAAGAAAAGATAGTCTAACTCCTTCGGGTCTATCCCTCTTAAACAATCCATACCCCCCTCCACTGCCATGGTCAGGCTATCCTCATCCCATGCAGCAACAGACCTCTCACGACCCATAGACGCGTGCCTGATGCGTTCGCTATCTCACTTCTATCTATCTTCCATCTGGGAATATAGGCTCCGTATGAGAGTATTCCCACCATTGTCCTGCCTCCCCCCTTATACAAGACCTCTTCTGACGATTTAGCCTCTTGAGACAAACCAGGGCCGCATCAAAAGATAACCCGAATACTGAATATACGAGCCAGGATGCAAGATAAAGGATTATATCGTATATCAGCCAAAATCCGTTTCAATTATCGGCTACGTGCAAAACCCGATCCGGAGCAAACAAACCATAACCCTCATGAGTCGACAATAGTTGTAGGCTTTTACACCGACCGCAATTTCGGCAGCATACAAAATGCTGCCCTGGGTTTGCTTTGGCTTATAAAAGGGTTGCTGGGATAACTATATTTACACCTTAGAAAAGCCCCACGCACAGGCACCGGCTTAAAAGGCAGGATATCACACCTCGTTTTCACGCGTGGTTTGCATGCAATGTGTTCCTGTCCAGTGCATCACGTATCCTTTATCGTAACTGCAGCTCGAGTCTGATGCAACCCGCTTGTTTCAAAATGCTAAAACGTTACGTTCTTTCTCATTTATGACGATTTACACTTTCCTCGTTTGATCAAAGATCGATTATCTTGCCCACAATCCTCTTCATTATCTCAGTCGTTCCACCAAATATCGGCATGACGCGTACGTCCCGGGCAAAACGGCATATACGATATTCTTCCATGTAACCATATCCGCCATATAGCTGTACGCACTGATAGGCCACCCGGTTGGCCATCTCTGCAATCCAGGCCTTGGCCATGGAAACCTTTTTCACTATGTTTTTCTGGGCCATATGATCGGCAATAAGCTTATTTAAGAACGTACGACCTATTTCGATCTCGGTAGCCATATCGACTATCTTAAAGGCATTGTGTTGAAAACTGCTAATCGATTGACCAAAGGCCTTGCGTTCCTTGCAGTATCTAATTGTCATATCCAACATGACTTCCGCCATAGCCTGAGATAAAATAGTAAGTACGAGTCTTTCCTGCTGGAGCTTCTCCATCATGTGATAGAAACCCTCACCTTCTTTACCGAGGAGATTTGAAACCGGAACCCGACAGTCATCAAAGAATAACTCTGCTGTATCCTGACTCCAGAATCCCATCTTGTCCAGGTTCCTCCCTCGAGAAAATCCTGGACTCCCCTCTTCCACACAGATCAGGCTGATCCCTTTCTTGGGTGAAGTGGAGCCACTACCTGTCCTGCAGGCAACAACTACAAGATTACTGTTTATCCCGTTGGAGATAAAGGTCTTCTGCCCGTTAATGATATAATAATCTCCACTCCTTACTGCTCTGGTACGAATCGCTGCCAGATCAGAACCAGCACCCGGCTCTGTCATGGCAATAGAAAGTATTATCTCCCCGGAGGCGCATCCTGGAAGCCACTTCTCCTTCTGCGCCTCAGAACCATAGGTGTGAATATAGGGGGCGACAATGTCACTGTGTAGATATCCCATTAATGTATGGGCTCCTGTATAGGCCAATTCCTCGGTGATTATGACAGAATACTCAAACCCTGCCCCAACGCCTCCATACCTCTCTTCCAGCCAGGGACAAAGAAAACCCTCGTCACCCAGCCTTCTCCATACTCTCTTTGGTATAATACCCTCTCTCTCCCACTCCTCGATATGGGGTACTACCTCCCTCTGCAAAAACCTATTGAACGTCTCCCTGAATATTCGATGTTCCTCACCGTAGAACCCAGAACTCATACTAAACTCCCGTTTCTTTGTTAGCTTTTCCCTCTTTCAAAGAACCTCTCCCTGGCAAGTATGGCAGCTCCCAGGGCACCGGTCAGCTGAGGATCATTAGATATCAGTGCCCTAACACCGACCAGCCTTTCTACGCGACGTACCACCCCGATGTTGTAGGCAATTCCCCCAGTAACTACAAAATCCTCTTCAATGCCCACCTTTCTTAGCAAACCAAAGACTCTATTTGCCACTGCTTCATGCAACCCGGCCAGGATATCCTCTAAAGGAAGTCCTTTCCTGCGATACGACAATACCTCATGCCTG
>DTYH01000086.1 GCA_012961955.1 Desulfobacterales bacterium
ATGGTTGAGGATGGCGCGTTTCGAAAGGACGTGTATTACCGGATTAACGTTGTTCGTCTTGAAATTCCGCCCCTCCGGAAGCGTATGGAAGATATTCCACTCCTTGTCAACCATTTTATATCGCGCTTCAACAAGTTGATGGGGAAGAATGTGACCGGTGTCAGCGATGAAGCGCTTGCCTGCTTGATGTCATATGATTACCCCGGCAATGTGAGAGAATTAGAAAACATTATTGAACGTGCTTTTATCCTATGCCGATCAGACATTATTGAAAGGAAGCACCTTCCAGAGACGCTATGGTCTAGATCCTATGTTGAATCGTTGAATGAAGATGGAGCTGTATCTTTAAAGGAGATGGAAGCTGCATTTTTGATGAATGCCCTACGACGTAATAACTGGAACCGGCTGAAAACAGCTCGGGAGTTGGGTATTCACAAGACTACCCTTTTTCGTAAGATCAAATCCCTTGGTCTTTCCGTGCCTCCCTCCAGGAAACGGTCTGATAGTTGACCTTCTGCGAGACGGTCATAGTTAGTTTCTCTCCTTGATAGTACTGGAGTGGAAGAGTTCCAGATTCGCTACCTTAAACCAGAATAATGGTAGCAAAAAGCTACAACAGGAAATCTCATATCTCCTTCCACAAAGCTTACCTATCTTATCAACTTTACAACAGAATAGTCGTCCAAAGCTCCCCTTGAACCCTTTTTGGCACGCAAATTGTTCCGGTACGTGGTCAGGAGAATGAGCCATGCGAGTTTGTCTACCTATTTGGGGTTCTCAATTATCAACTGTCTTTGATTTTGCAAGCCGTTTTTTACTAGTTGACATCAACGGCCGTAAGATTCTCGCAAAAGAGTATATACATATTGACAGGGATCTGCCACCCGTTCTACGGGTGGCAAGGTTGAACCAGCACAAAGTGGATCTCGTTATATGCGGTGCTATATCAAACCCCCTGGGAGCAATGGTGTTTCATTCCGGGATTGATGTCATTCCATGGGTTGCTGGAAGGGTTGATGAAATCATTGATGCCTATATTCAGAATAAACTTATTGCTCCCAGATATGCCCTTCCGGGGTACGACCGAGGGGTAGGCCATAGGCATCGGTATCGTAGAAGATTTCGAGGTGGCCTATACTGAAAAGTCGTTCCCTTAAAGGTCTTACCAGACCTCGCAACCTGGATATTCGGCGATTTTAGAAAATATACTAACATCTTAGCATTTTGAGACAAACCCGGCCGCATCAAAAGACAACCGAGTACGAATATACGATGCAGGATACGGG
This sequence comes from Desulfobacterales bacterium, assembly GCA_012961955.1. Classification (GTDB taxonomy): domain Bacteria; phylum Desulfobacterota; class Desulfobacteria; order Desulfobacterales; family DTYH01; genus DTYH01. Next base: position 1,287 of record DTYH01000086.1, read on the forward strand.
ATGTAAGATACGAGATTACATAGTTATACAGTATTAGGCAAATGTCTTACAGTTATAGGCTACGTGCAAAACCTGATACAGAGCAAACTCCCATAACCTTCGCGAGTTGACAATATTTGTAGAGTGAGATTTCACACACCGGAATCTGAGTGGCATGTAAAATGCCGCTCTATATTTGGTTTTGTTCATAAAAGGGTTGGGCAGATGACCACGTCTACCCCGTTAGAAAAACCCGTTCGGAAGGAGGCGGTTTAACGACGCCACGTGTGAAATTCTAACGGGGTTTACGTGCACTGCGTTCCCGCCAGTGCATCATGTTTCATGGATCTTCCATCCTGCATCCTGTATCGTAACTTCAGCTTGGGTCTGATGCGACTGGCTTGCTTCAAAATGCTAAAATGTTACAAAATACAAAGTACAATCAGGAAGGAGGTGATTTGAATGCCAGCAGGAGATGGAACTGGACCTCTTGGATTCGGTCCCATGACTGGTCGTGCAGCGGGATATTGCGCAGGATATCCCGTACCAGGTTTTGCCAATCCAGTCTTTGGGCGTGGTTTTGGATTCGGCCGGGGCTTTGGTCGTGGATGGAGATGGCGTAACTGGTTCTATGCAACAGGTCTACCCCGTTGGCAGAGGGCCTGGTATGGCGTTCCTGGCTGGGGAGCCGGTCTATACGCTTTCCCCTTTTTCCCTCCGATGACCAGACAACAAGAGATCGACGTAATGAGAAACCAAGCCGAATACTTCGAAAACGCACTTGGCGAGATCAGGAAGCGCATCGAAGAGCTCGAGGCAGAAGCTAAGAAATAGGTCAGGTATTAAGGCTGACAGGCCGTCTGAGCTGATGAGTTCTCACCAAGGCCCCATCTACATGGGGCCTAAAAGATTTGATAAAATAGAGAGGGTCGTTCCCGCTCAGGTCCGTCTTCCAGCCAACGGGAGCGAGGCAGGTGGGTCTATTATTTTTCACTCCCTTAAACTTCGATGCTTTCGTAGAAACTCATTTTGCCAACCACATTGAGCAATTTCGGAAGAAGGTCGAGAATGAGTCTTGCGTCATAAACTTCAAACTGTTCGAGGATGAAAACCTGAGTTTTTGGAATTCTGCCAGGCGAATTCTGAATCAAAAAATTGCCCACGGAGAGAACAAAATTAGACTTTTTACCAGACCATTAAAGTTTCCTTGCCAAACGGCCAATGGTGTTTGCTTAGGCTTAACCCTAGTCCGTATCTTGTTCGATTTATGATACATAGCGCGCCTTGTGAAGGTTAGATCTTCTACATCTGCAGACCAAATAGACAATTGACGTTCTAAGGATATTCTTCACGGCTGACGCTTCAGCGGTTATATCACCAAGAGAAATATTTAAGCGTTGAGGTTTAGTGTCCTATACACGGAGAGATCGGGGCCATGAAAACGCACGCATAGATAACATCCTGGCACTCTCGTGAAAGTTGGATCTCAATGGCCATTTATTTTGACCCATTTTCGGCCAATAAGGTCGACCCACCCCAGCCTCACAGATTTACATTTTTGTAAGAGCTTTTCATTTGGTACCTCCTTAGTTTTTGTTGTTCTGGCCCGCTCAGCCAGTGCCATGCATTTTAAAAGGGGGGTTCCCTAAAGGAAGGTATTCTTTTTTAGTCTGTAGCCTTCACCTCCAAGCATAAGGATATGAGAATGATGTATAATCCTGTCCACCATGGGGACTGCAACATTCTCTTCAAAGAAGAATTCTTCCCATTTGGTAAAGTCCTTATTGGTGGTGATCATAAGAGACCTGTATTCATTGAAGAGCACCTTGTAGCCTGCTTCTACGGCCTTAAGGCCAATACCTGATGCAAGA
>DTYH01000087.1 GCA_012961955.1 Desulfobacterales bacterium
ATGTTAGCACTGGCTGATTTATTGGATGTTGAACCGCTGGAGCTAGACGCGGAAGATAAAAGTGATAGTGATATGCCAGAGGTTGCTATTATTATCGGGAAAAAAGGTGCAGATATTGAAAAACTTAAAGCAACGCTTATCAAGATGCTTGGTAAAGATGTAAACATTAACATTAAAGAAGAGAAAGACCTGACCCTTTACGGTCAGGTTTTTTTAGGGAGAATTTTTGGATGTCTCGTTCAGCCCAAATTACACGGAGGACCCGAGAAACAGACATAGGGATTCAACTTACCATAGACGGAGAAGGAAAGGGAGACATAAATACCAGAATACCCTTTTTGGATCATATGCTGACGTTAATGGCAACCCACGGCTTTTTTGACATCTCTATTGATGCCAAGGGCGATGTAGAAGTGGATGACCACCATATTGTTGAAGATGTAGGCCTGGTGTTGGGTCAGGCCTTCAGGGAGGCTATCGGAGATTGCAGACAGATGAAGCGATACGGCAATGCCATTGTCCCTATGGACGAGGCGCTGACTTCAGTAGTGCTCGATTTTTCAAATCGTCCTTATCTATCCTACTCTGTCCCGTTGAATAAGGAAAGGATAGGAAATTTAAGCGCAGAGAGCATAAAAGAGTTCTTTCGTGCATTTGTCAGAACCGGCGGAATCACACTCCATATTAACGTTATCTATGGTGAGAATACACATCATATAATTGAGGCTATCTTTAAGGCTACTGGGCGGGCACTGGATGAGGCTACAACCCTTGATAAAAGGATCAAAGATGTTCTCTCCACAAAGGGAACACTATAAGAAGGGGCTTTATCTCCTTTATGCCCTTATGCTTAGCCTCCTGCTGATGAGTTGTACCTCCAGAAGGCTTGCTCCCCATAAACCAACGTCTGATTTAGAAATAAAGACTATCCTGCTCATACCTTTTAAAAAGATAACCAATGTACATAATCGTTTCTCGCAAGTCCGTTGTCCTATATGTGGTGCCGTTTTCAATACAGGACCTATCCTGGACGGTGCTGAAACATTCTTGACTAACGCGATGCTTGCATTTTTAAAGGCCAACACCAGCTATAAAGTAATCTCGGGCGATCAAGGAGAAGGGGCCCGTTCTCAACTCATCTCCAAGAACGCGGGTATTTCAGAGCAAGAACTCATACGCGAGATCGGACGCACGCTTAACGCAGATGCAGTGGTGAACGGATATCTTTATCGTTTCAGAGAACGTATTGGTACTGCCTATTCAGTAGAGAGGTCCGCTTCAGTCGCTTTTGATATACACCTAATCAGGATAGCGGATGACCGACTGATCTGGGTGGGGCGTTTTGATGAAACGCAACGATCTTTAAGTGAAGACCTCTTCCGCATATCTCTCTTTTTCAAAAGAGGGATTAGATGGCTTAGTGCCTATGAACTGGCTCATCACGGCATGGAGTGTGCTTTAGCCACATTTCCAAAGAGATAACCATGTTAATCATTCCTGCAGTTGACATAAAAGAAGGCCATTGTGTTCGCCTCTTACAGGGAAGGGAGGACAAAAAGACGATATTTTCTGATAAGCCTGAAGCGATGGCTCTTCGATGGCAAGAAGAAGGGGCAGAATTGCTCCATGTTATCGATCTGGACGGTGCCTTCCGGAAGACCCCCCAAAATATAAAAGCCGTAAAGCGAATATTGGAGTGGACTGGTATACCTGTCCAATTGGGTGGCGGTATTCGCAACATGGAAACCATAAAGATGTTCTTAGAGATGGGGGTACATAGGGTGATTCTAGGGACCGAAGCGATTTGCAATCCATCCTTAGTCGAGGAGGCCTGCAGCATCTATCCTGGAAGAATCATCCTGGGGATAGACGCACGAAATGGCATGGTAGCAATAGAAGGCTGGACAAAGACTACTAGGATTAAGGCCTTAGACCTGGCTAAACGTTTTGAAAATAGTGGCCTGTCAGCGATTATCTTCACTGATATAAACAAGGACGGCACTGAGAGAGGACCAAGCATTGAGGAAACAAAAAGGCTGGCTGAATCCGTTCCGGTCCCCGTCATTGCTTCAGGGGGTGTTTCTAGTTTGGAAGATGTCAAGAATATCTTGTCATTACAAAGTTCAGGTGTGGTAGGAGTTGTAATTGGAAGAGCACTTTATACTGGAAGTATTAGACTTCGTGAGGCTATAAAGACGGCAACGTTAGGAGTGAAGAGTTAGAAAAGGTGCAAAGCCTCACAATTTTTCACTCTTAATTTTGATGTTAGATCACAAAGAGATTTTTTTATGAAACGACTCTCCGTACTCGGTGCTACCGGTTCTATCGGCAGGAATCTGCTCAGCGTCGTGGATCAATTCCCGGATCGGTTTACTGTAGTTGCTCTTGCAGCCGGCAAGAACGTGGCACTGCTCGCCAACCAGATCAAACAATTCCGTCCACAAATAGCTGTGGTGCTCAATGAGAAATTGGCCATTCAGCTACGTGAATTGATCTCCTCTAAAAATCGGACAGATATATTATACGGTCCAGAGGGGTATCAGGCGGCGGCAACCATGGAAACAGCCGATCTTGTAATAAATGCCATGGTGGGTTCTTCTGGATTGCTGCCTACCTTGAAGGCAATAGAATCTGGGAAGAGAATAGCCTTGGCCAATAAAGAATCCCTTGTCATGGCTGGTGAACTGATCATGGAAGCGGCAAAAAGAAGAGGAGTGCCTATTATACCTATTGACAGCGAGCACAGCGCAATCTTTCAGGCCATATGCGGACACCGAAAAGAGGATATAGAAAGAATATATCTCACCGCCTCAGGTGGTCCTTTCCTGGATACACCGCTTGAAGAGTTTGATCAAATTACGCCAGAGCTGGCCCTCTGTCATCCTACGTGGAAGATGGGAAACAAGGTTACTATAGACTCGGCTACACTCATGAATAAGGGGCTTGAGGTCATTGAAGCCAAGTGGTTATTTGCCATCCCCATAGACAAGATTAAAGTGTGTATTCATCCCCAGAGTATAATTCATTCCATGGTCGAATATCGAGATGGTTCTATAATCGCGCAACTGGGTATACCTGACATGAAAACACCTGTTGCATATGCATTATCTTATCCGGAACGACTACCTTTGAATACGGGAGCCCCTGATTTTTTTAATATGGGCCCACTCAGCTTCAGAGAGCCGGACGTAAAAAAGTTTCCCTGTCTAAAGCTTGCGTTTGAGGCATGCAAAATAGGTGATACCATGACAGCCGTGTTAAATGCAGCGAATGAGGTGGCAGTCGATGCCTTTCTAAGTCGCCGCCTCACCTTTAAACGCATCCCAGAAACTATTGAAAAGACCATGGAAGCACATAATGTCGTTTCCCGCCCTGGGATATCTGACATCCTTGCCGCGGATAAGTGGGCTCGCAGGTACGCAGAGGAAGGTATAATATGAGTCTCACCATTCTGGCCTTCATCGTTGTCCTTGGAATCCTGATACTTGTCCATGAACTGGGCCATTTTCTTATAGCCAAGGCATGCGGTGTTGGCGTGGAGAGGTTCTCTTTAGGGTTTGGACCAAGATTGATCGGCAAAAAGGTGGGGATTACCGATTATTGCATCTCGGCCTTTCCTATTGGCGGATACGTAAAAATGGTAGGGGAAAAGCCGGATAGTGAACTCTCCTTAGAGGATATCCCCCTTTCCTTTTCGCACAAGAATGTCTACAAGAGGATCATGATCGTGGCTGCCGGCCCAATATTTAATATTCTCCTGTCGGTCCTAATCTTCTTTTCCTTTTTTGTTATCTATGGTCTTCCTGTCCTTACCACTCAGGTGGGAGAGGTGCGCAAAGGTATGCCTGCTCATGAAGCGGGGGTAAAGGCTGGAGACAGGATAGTGTCAATTGATGGAAGGAGACTGACCCGATGGGAGGACATGGTAGAGGTTATTCAAAACAGCAACGGCCGTCCTCTTTGCTTTGAAATCCACAGAGGGGACAATGTTATCTATCTCAATGTTGTTCCTCGAATGGTTCATTCCACGAATCTGTTTGGTGAAAGGATAGAAAAATATATTGTGGGAATAAGTGCGGCCGGAACCTTCGTCACGAAGCGTATAAATCCGTGGAAGGCCATAGTTGAAGGTGTAAATCAGACATGGAAGATCGCTAGGTTAACCATACTTAGCGTAATCAAATTGGTTAAGGGAACACTCTCTATGAAAACCCTGGGTGGCCCAATCATGATCGCGCAACTGGCTGGCGAACAGGCCAGGGCCGGTTTACTAAATCTAATATTCTTTACTGCTCTTTTGAGCGTCAATTTAGCCATCATCAATCTTCTCCCCATCCCAGTACTTGATGGCGGGCATCTCCTGTTTTTCCTCATTGAGGCTGCAATAAGGCGACCACTTAGTGTAAAGATGCGCGAGATTGCTCAGCAGATTGGCATAGCTCTACTCATAATGCTCATGGTCTATGTCTTCTATAACGACATCACTCGCCTTTTCACAACTAAATGAAATAAGTCTTCAGCAATTACACCCGTTCTCGGGTTAAGACTCTCTCTTCCCGTCAGAGGTTACAACTTTTTTATAATTTTTTGTTGACACAACAAGAAAAGTCGTTCATATTCTGAACGTTCAGAATATGAACGACTTCAACCTGAAGGTCACGATTTGTTACTCAGGATAGGCATGCTTTACGGACTCCGCCGATGATAACCGAGGAGTCCGGGAAGAACATCTTATGGATACCCAAGATATCAGGGCCCTAAAAATACTTGAAGAGATAGAAAAGAACGAAAACCCTAGCCAGAGGGAACTGGCGAGAAAGCTGAACGTATCGCTAGGCTTGGTTAATTCCTTCCTTAAAAGGTTATCCCAAAAAGGGTATTTTAAGATTACCACCATTCCCCGCAACCGCGTGAATTATATCCTCACACCAAAGGGCTTTGCCGAAAAAACACGTCTGACGTATGAGTTTATCCAGTATTCTTTATACTTCTACCGGAGAGCTAGAACCGACTTGAAGTCTTTATTTAGGACATTAGAAATGGACAAGACTTATAGTGTAGTCTTTTATGGTGCCGGTGAATTGGCTGAGATTGCGTATCTCACGCTACAAGAGTTTAATCTGAGGCTTGTTGGAGTGGTGGATGATTATAAGGCAGGACAGAGGTTTTTTAAACACATCATCCTGCCTCCATTACGGGTAAAAGATTTGGACTTTGACACAGTGATAGTAACATCGATCAAATCAAAAGACATAATTTATGGCAAAGCCCTGACATTGAATGTACCTCCGCACCAAATTGTCTGTTTAGATTCGTGAAGTAAAGAAGGATGGACTCCTTAAGGAAAAAAACTTAGGCAAAGAGAATCTTCAGGAAATATCGCAATTTAAGGACAAGATTAAACCGATAGCCTTAAGGTTTGGACTTAAACTTGCTATACTCTTTGGGTCTTTTGCCCGTGGCAAAGGATAAGATAGCGATATCGATCCTGCTGTTGTTCCAGATTCGTCTTTCTTCAAAGAAATATTTTTCACTTAGTATCGGGGAATTATCCAAAGGTTTTGAAAAGCTCAAGTTTGTAGAAAAGGTAATTCAGGAAATAGTGGATTGGGGAGTAGACATTAATCAGTGTACAGCAGAAAACCTCTCAAATAGATGGATCATGAATAACAAAGACTCCTTCTGGAAGATACGGAGTTTAATCAAGACAGATGACCAGTACGTCAGAAGGCTTATTGATACTGTTAGTTTTAGGAACGGAATAGTTTACCCCCCTATGATGCAGAGATTAAGGTCGTGTGGAAGAGAAGAAATATCGCTTGCTTTTATAGATATCTACAGATGTCTGGGCTGACTCCGTAAGTGATATGAACATAATCACAACACATCTAAAAGAAGAGAGTCAAATTTAAAAGATTATCAAACAGTTGTAAGCATAGAATTTGTAGAAGGACACTCCGGCAATGGGAAATAAGAAATAATGGCATGTTTAAACGAAAAGAACCTTACGTGGTTCAACGGATATGTTACAAGGGCGGATAGGGAAAGGCTGCACAAACATTGTGGTGCTGTTGTCTGGTTCACAGGGCTATCTGCTTCAGGGAAATCAACAATTGCCCACATGACGGAAAAGCTGCTATGGGAAAGAGAGTGTTCTACTTATGTACTAGATGGGGATAATGTAAGACATGGGCTTTGCTCAGATCTCGGATTCTCTCCAGAAGATCGGTCTGAAAATATTCGCCGAATTGCTGAAATGGTCAAGCTTTTCGTAGATGCGGGTATTATAGTGCTTACAGCCTTTATTTCACCTTACAAAAAAAACAGGGAGAAGGTCCGTTCACTAATCCCTGATGGAAGGTTCATAGAGGTATATGTCAAATGCCCGGTAGAGACATGTGCCAGGCGCGATCAGAAGGGGATATATGAACGGGCAAGAGCTGGAAAAATTAAAGACTTTACAGGAATCTCAGCCCCGTATGAGCCCCCTGATAATCCTGAACTGGTTATAAACTCGGATCAAGAAACAGCTATTCAGGCATCGAAGAGGATTTTGGCTTATCTGGAGCAAGTTGGAATCATTAAATCACCACAGGTTTTGCAACCTAGAAACAAAGATCTCAGCTGACTTATTCTTAAAACATATCATTAATTATATCAACCAAATAGACATCTCAGCGGCATGTAACCGAAGGGGCGGAGCTGTGTAGAGAGGTATGAGGATGAAGTCTTCCAGTAAGGTACGGATGGCCCGATTGATAAAGGCAGACGAAGCCGACCGATCTTTTATATTCAACGAATGCGACGTCAGATATCTGGTTGTGGGAGCATATGCGGTAATCTGTCACGCAGAACCGATATATACAAAAGATCTTGATATCTGGCAGAACCAATCAAAGAAAACGCCAAAAATGTATGGAAGGGATTATCGGTCTTCGGAGCACCACCTTAGGGTATTGCAGTAAACGATTTCTGTGATCGTGAGTTGATTTACCAGACTGGAGTTGCTCCAAGCCGTATTGACATCATGATGAACATTCCTGTCTGGAGTTTTCGTTGGCATGGTAAAACAGGGTGAAATCGGCCTTTGTGGGAGAGGCTGTCAATATCTTGGGAAAGAAGGGTCTCACATGAGCAGGCTGGAAACTGTTGATCGACACTATGACACTCTTTTCGAGTGAATATGATTATGACTCTATGGCTAAGTAACCAGCCGAAAGTTCAGCAAATACAAGAGTTATTTTGCTCTGGCAAACGCCTTGGCGTTCACTTATGAATGAATTGATGGAGCAGTTTAGACTTGTTTGGCGTTTAATCTTTTTGAACATCTGTTCAACTTCAATCAGGTCTTGAATGAGGTGTGGCAAGTACTTCCCCCTTGCCGGTATCTTTATATTGCTGTACTGTTCCTGGCAAGAATCCATGCAGACCCAGCCTATTACTTTCGATATACAAGTCATTCATGGAAACGTGCACTTTATAGGGCTGCTTTTAGAGAGATTCAGATCGAGCCGTGTGGAGGTGGGGCGGTAACTGCTGCCTTGAATCAAGTCGATTTCCTGATACCCAATCTACTCCGGGGTCTGGCCTTGCAAATCTCGCCGACGTTAGACAGAAGGGTAACAAAGCGGTCTGGAGGCCTGCATCGAAATGCAAACGACTACCCTATTAGGTACTTTGCCATCAGGCGCAAATAACATCATTCGGATGGATAGATGAAATCGCTTCAGCGCTCTCCGCGTCTGGTCTAGATTGAGGAGCACACGGCTTCGCTACGCGCGTGCATTCTTGATGTTGCCTTTGTGGGAAGCTATGATCAGCCATTTCTACATCTGGCTATTCCACAACAAAATCCTGAGGCACGTATCGTTGGCATGATCTCGAGTTGCCAGGCATCTTCCGGAAGAAAATCCCTGACAGCCTGGCTGGAGATGCGTTCCGTTTGCAAATACAAGACAATTCTTTCGATGCGGTTTTCTATTTTGGGGTGATTGAACATCTTTACGAGCCGGAGGGTATGTTTTTGGAGTTTGCCAGGATCCTACAAAAGGGAGGTGGACTAATGCTCACAACACCCAGCGCGTGGGCTTGGTCGAATATGTCCAAACACCGGCTGTTGGGACGCTTTCCAGCCGTCGTCGCCGTAAAGTTTACAGAAGCTATCTGGGTGCACGTGATCATAAGCACTTTTTTGAGTCACTTCCCTTAGTCAATATGGCGTACGACCATGGATTTGAAACTATTGGACTGTTTACCAAAAATCATTCCATCCCTTCGCTGGGCAACTACGTTGATCGCCTGTCATTACTTGATGGCCATTTTGGGCAATAGGTCATATCTGTCTGATAGCGAGAAGGAAAGACTATTAGAGATAAAATGCTACATTGTGGCTATGTAATAGAAACCCTCCTCACCCAGTGGGTTCACTCTCTTAATTATCACAAACTGATAGTCGTTATAACCTACATGAATCCAGTTGGCGGCTTTGTAACAGGCCTGCGTCGTTCAATAGGGCTGCTTTGGGGAAATTTTAACGGGATTCGTGAGAATGAAAAAATTTTCTGGCAGGAGTTGGGGGGGGTCTTCATCGCCTCAGAAAGATATTTACCAACACTCTCTCTAATCTTCACACGGATCATCTCAAAAAGTCTCTCAGGTTCTGAATTTGTGCTTGGCTTTCTACGTAACCCTTTTTATTTAAAGGAAAAATGCTTTCTTCCCTCTCAGAGTTTACATAAAACTCTAGTACCTGTGTAGAAGGGACTACGAAGTACGAAAAATCTAGATACGTTCATGTTAAAAATTGTACACTACCTGAGCTGCCGTCAGCTGCACGAAAATGCTTCTCCCGCCTTTGTGCACTTTGGTATCGAGAATTCAGAAACAGGCCAGATCAAAAAGCTCATAGGGGATAGCGAAAAGAAGCTATACAAAGGTCTAATAGAAGCGCGCTTATAAATTTTGCGATAAAAAGGTTTTGTCTATTATGAACACGGTAAGTGGTCGGTTTTCCGGTCTGAACATCACCCCGATGCAGTTTCAGAGATACCTCCTTGTAGGGTTAATAGGTCTCTACATGTTGTATCCTCGACACCTTCCTTGGATATCGGTGACTTTGCACGGATCTTTGCTCGCCTTGATCTCTTTGGTTTACATCATAGCTCACCGAGGTTTTATTGACACCCGTCTTGCATTGCCTTACTTGCTTTTTCTCATTCCCCTAATCTTGTCGATGCTCTTTTCATGTGGCAGCTTCAACGCTATATATTTGCGTTTCTATATCTCTAGTGGAATCGCCTCTTACCTGACCGCGTTCTACTTCCACAAACCAAACTCTCTAGATTCGCTACTGTTTGTGGTCTACTTCATTTTGTTTTCTGCCGTCTTGACGGCACTCCAACTTTTCTCCGACCTTTTGCCCTCGTTGAGCTGGGTTGAACACTCTCAAACTTTGTTAGGATGGGGCAAGTCCGGAGACCCAATTTTATACGGAATGTTTCTCATCTTCGGTACCATTTTTTTCGTTGTTCTTTACTGCAACGGCAGGAAAAAATACGTATTGCTCCTCTTGCAAATCATGATGGTCGCGATAGTCGTAAACGCCTCAAGGGCAGTCTGGATCGGTACTCTGGCCGGAGTGCTGACGTTAGCCTTTCTGAGAGGAGAAACGAAGCTCTGCGTACTACTCCTGATGATGTTTGGACTGGCTTTCTCGGGAGTCAGAGCAATCGGGGCAGTGATCCCTAGCCTTGTAGCTAGCTCTTCTTCGAAACCACGATCGGAGCTTATGTATAAAACGAATCCGAAGTACTTTATGAGAGAATTGTCGCAAGAGGCATCAAAGCGTGGAAGATATGGAATTCTGCTCACAGGGTTAAGGATGTGGCGACAGTACCCTCTGCTGGGAGTAGGGCCCGGAAACTTCGAAAAAAAGTCCACTGAATTTGCTGTCCCAGAGCAGTTATCAAAACAAGTCAGAGACGAAGACTATTTCGATCCCCAAAACATTTATCTTGCTATATTGAGCGAATCTGGCACTTTAGGATTTGTGGGGTTTTTAGGCATGCTCAGCTTGGTGATCCTTCGATTCTTTAAACAGTTTACACATTCGAAGGGCAAGCACCGATTGCGGCTTGCGGGCATTTTCTCATTTTTTATGGGGTTGAGCGTCGTGGGATTAGCACATGATGTGCATCTTGACCGCCTCTATTGGATTGCCCTTGGCTTTTTGAACGGTGCGGGTGCTTACCATGATTAGACACCGAAGTCATCATTTACACTGTCTAGTGGTAACCGGCATTTTTCCACCAGACATTGGTGGCCCGGCTAGGTATGTGTCTCAGATTGCTACTGGACTTGTGAAGCGTGGTATCTCGTGTGATATCATCACACTGAGTGACCAGAATGAGAAATGTGAGGTGACATATCCATTTCACATTCGCCGTGTCCTACGGCAACAAAATCTCTTATACCGAGAGATTAGGACATGCTGGCATATATTGACCCAAGCGGCTCGCTCGGATGTCCTCTTCGTAAATGGTCTATACTGGGAGGCAGCACTGGTCAACCTGATCACGAGAAAACCTATGCTGATGAAGATTGTTTCAGATGAGGTCTGGGAGCGTGCCTCGAGACGAGGCTGGACAACGAATGATTTGGAGACTTTTCAAAGCCGAGGAACCGATTGGAGGATCACTTTGACGCGTTTCATGAGAAATTTTGCCATCGGTCAGGCCGACCGAATCATAGTTCCTAGCAACTTTACGAAGAGGTTGGCCGAGGGATGGAGCAAGAACTTGCCTCCGATTGAAGTTATCCCGAACGCAGTGGAAAAGAGAAATAACAATCTGCCCTACCAGCTTCCTGGCCACTGGATGGGCCTAAAAAAGCTTGTCACGGTTGGCCGTCTCATCCCTCTTAAACGGGTCGACCAAGTGCTCCACGTCGTAAGTTCTATCCCGGAGAGTGCTCTCGTGATCGTTGGGGATGGGCCTGAGCGAAAGAAATTGGCTCAGCAAGCCAGGAAACTCAGGATCCAAGAGCGAGTTCTATTCACTGGAGCGCTTCCCATTGAGATGGTTCACTCGGTACTCAGAGTGTCCGATATTTTTGTCCTTGCTTCGAGCGTAGAAAACTTTCCACATGTGATCTTGGAAGCGATGGCAGCGGGCCTGCCTGTTGTGGCGACTCGGGTAGGCGGTGTGCCCGAGATCGTCCAGCACGGTATGAACGGTCTTTTAATCGAACCAAACAAACCTACGTCGCTCAGGGAAGCTATTCAAGGGCTTTTGGCAGATACAAAGCTCAGAGAAAGGATACGTAAAGGAGTTCAGGATACTCTTGCACGGTTCTCTGTGGAAAGAGTAGCCGATCGAGTCTCCAGCATCCTTTGGGAATTATGTAGAAAAAAGACATGAATGTGCTCATGATAGGAATAGGAGCCCAGGTGATTACCGGACTTGGAGGGGACGCACAGGAGAGGCATATTGAATACGCCAAACGAGCGGGCAGTCTTACGATGATTGTCAGCTCTTTTCGACACGATAAGCTTAAACCTGTCAGGCTCTCAGAACATCTTATGGCATACCCCACCAATTCTCGAAACAAACCTTTGTTCTTGTGGGATGCCTATCAGATAGGTATTCGAATTTGCCGGAGAGAGAAAATAGACCTCATCGTAACCCAGGATCCTTTTTCAACAGGTCTTGTTGGATACTTATTAAAACGGCGTTTTTCTACACCACTTATTATCAGCAATCATAGCTTTTTTTTGGATAACCCGTACTGGTTGGCTGAAAAGCCTCTACAATATTTTCTCTTCAATCAGCTCGGTAAGCGGCTGATTCACAAGGCTGATGGGCTCAGGGTCGTGAACAGGGCAGAAAAGGAAAAATATATCGCCCTTGGGGTTCCGCCTGAGCGGATTTGGTTTTTACCTACGCCGGTTTCGATTGAGCACTTTATAACATACTCTCCTTCAAAAGAGCTTACAACTCTGTGCAACCGCTGGGATCTCCATGGTAAGAGAATACTCCTATGGGTAGGACATCCAAGACAAGCCTTTAAAGATTTGGAAACTCTTTTTCAAGCCTTTCGAAAAGTTATTCAATCGATTGAGGAAGTTAAACTTATACTTCTGGGAGACTTCTCTCAAGCTCCACACCATGTATACCGGGTTAGAGAGCTAGGATTACAAGATCATGTGATCTTTCCAGGACTCATCACATATCGTGAATTACCTCTATATTATCATCTCTGTGATTTGTATGTACATTCATCTCGTTATGAAGGGCTGGCAAAGGTCATGGTAGAAGCTGCTGCTTCTGCTAAAGCAATCGTCTCCACCAGAATTCCGGGCATAGATGACATTGTTCAAGAAGGGCTTACTGGACTGCTTGCTCCTATTGAAGATTCTGATACCTTAGCTGGGCATATACTATGCCTGTTGAAAAATCCAGACCAGGCTAAGCGTATGGGCGATGCAGCAAAACAATTTGTGCAACAGCGCTTCAGGAGAGAGACAATGATCAATGCTATAGTGAGAATGTGGAGACAGGTGGTCTGCAATTACAAGAGGTGAAAGTAAATCAATGAGACTACTTATATTCAACCAAAAGACCGATTTAACTGATTCTGGTTTAGGAGTTGCGATAGACTGGATAACCGCCTTTTCCAGGTGTGTTGAGAAGGTATATGTCATCACGCATGAAGCTGGAGTTGTGCCCACCTTACCTAGTGTTAAAATTCTTTCAATAGGGAAGGAGAAAGGATACGGCCGTATCCAGCGGTTCCTGGAGTTCTACAGGCTATTACTATCAACTCTTAGTCGAAACCAAATCGACGGTTGTTTTGTGCACATGGTTCCGATCTTTGCTGTATTGGCATCCCCCATTCTAAAGTGGAAACATATTCCCATGGTTCAATGGTATGCCCATAAAGAAACACCATGGTCCCTAAGGGTAGCCCATCGCCTAGTGAATAGGATTGTCACTGCTTCGAAAGAGAGTTTTCGCCTGCCCAGCCAGAAAGTTGTGGTGACCGGACATGGTATTGATACGGATCGATTTATACCGCCCAAGCAACTGAACAAGTTAAATAAACCCTTTACAATCCTTTCCGTTGGTAGGATATCACCAATAAAGCGGTATGAGATACTTCTAAAAGCAGTCGCATTGGTACACAAAGCTGGAAAAGAATGCAAGGTTTTGCTTGTAGGCGGTACTCGAACCAAAAGAGATGAAGAGTACCTGCAACACTTACAGATGGAGGTTGAACAGCTAAAGCTCGGCTCGTATATTCAATTTGTGGGGCCTATACCACGTCACGAAGTCCTTTATTGGTACTGGAAGGCAGATATCTTTGTCAATCTCTCTGATACAGACAGTGTAGATAAGGCCGTGTTAGAGGCTATGAGTTGTGGACTTCCTTCTATAACCTCGAATATCTCATTCCAATTCATGCCTCGTGACGTAATTCAGGAACTCCTCGTTCCTAAAGGAGATGTGTCAGCATTAGCTAAAGCTATTATAAGAGTTTCTGAGTGGGATCCGGACTATAGGGAACAAGTGTGCAGAAGACTACGGCAAATTGTGATCGATCAGCATGACCTAAACCATTTTGTCCATAAGGTTATTCAGCTCTTTAATTGCAAATGACCAAGCTCCAAAAAATAATTTATATATCTAACGCCAGATTACCTTCGGAAAAAGCCAACGCTTATCAATCTATGCTTCAATGTGAATCATTTTCAAAGGTGATTACTACCGAGTTCTGGTTTCCTTTTAGACAAAATTCTATAAGAGTTAAGAATGTTTTTGAATTTTATGGCGTAAAAAATTCCTTTGTCCTCAAGCAGGTTCCCTCACTCGACTCTTCTTTGCTCTGGGAACTCCATCGCAAGCTGGGATTTCTTTGTCAAACCTTATCTTTCCTTTTCTTGTGCGCTGTGCAGATCTTGAGAGAGCGAACTGACGTGGTAATTTACACCCGAAACACTCTCGATATGCTGATAGTGCCTCTTCTCAAGATCATACGCTCTAACCTCCCGATCTTCTTCGAAGACCATGATGGCTTCTTAAAAAGGCACAGGTGGATAAAGCAGAAACTACTCAACCATGTGGATGGGATTGTGGTTACAACATCTTTTCATTCCAGGCAACTCCAAGAAGGTGGGGTACCTGGGGAAAAGATCCTTATAGCGCCAAATGGGGTGAAGTTAGAAAGATTCGCCTCTCTTAACTTACCGGAGATAACCAACGATGAAAGACGGGTTCTCTATGTAGGCAACCTTTTCCCATGGAAGGGTGTCTACACCTTAGCAGAGGCAACTCGGTACCTTCCAGATCAATATAATATATATATTATAGGGGGGTCACCTGAAGCTGTTAAACCTTTTAGAACATACCTTTCAAAACACAATCTAGACCTTAAAGTTACTCTTATTGATCACGTGGCTCCAGTTAAAGTAGCTGATTATTTGAAACAGGCGAATATACTAGTGCTACCAAATTCAGCCCGTCATGCGATCTCCGAACTATTTACATCGCCTCTTAAACTTTTTGAATATATGGCAGCAAAGAAACCCATTGTAGCCTCTGATGTGCCTGCTATTAGAGAAGTCTTGACTCATGGGAGAAATGCCCTGTTGGTCGAACCTGACAATCCTCGTGCATTGGCTAAGGGCATTCAAATTGTTTGTGAACAGCCTGAGCTAGCTCGACGTCTCGGTGAGCAGGCCTTCCAGGACGTCACTCAGTACGCGTGGGAAAAACGTACGAAGAAGATTATGGAATTCATCGAACAAAGGATCCAGGCATGAATATCAAAGAGGTAAGTTATGAGAAAATATCCTGGGATGAGCGCGAGGGAGCGGTGGCTCGTATCCCACGTCAAAGGAAAAATTGTGATAGATATCGGGTTCGCCGGCCAGAAACCTAGAATACCAACTTACTTTACCTTTTTGAAGGAAATCCACTGCGATAGCCTAATTATCGGAATTGACAATAACCGTGATGTTGTGTTGGACAGAAAACAAAAGGAGTCTCTTGTGGGAAACGCTCAAGCTCTTCCTCTCAGGACGGAGAGCGTAGATTGCGTGATTTTAGGCGAGTTTCTCGAGCATCATTCCTGCATCACAAATTTTCTTGAGGAATGCCAGCGTGTCCTTAAAGTCGAAGGACATATGCTCATCACGACTCCCAACCCTTTTTTTTCTAACCGTTTATTCAAGTCTTGGCTATTACAACTCGGTGAAAGCGTATTTCGGCCATCGAACATCTTGGAATCCATGGGTCATAATGACCACCTCGTACTATGGGACCCTTTATCCTTATGTAATTTGCTATTGAGATCTGGCTTCAAATTAAATGAAGTAACCACACTTGGGAGTTGGATACCTTGGCTTGCTCGTGCCGTACCCAGGTTCCGAAAGGGTTTTTACCTCAACCTATGGCCAGTAAATCGCATAGGTCATATTACTTGTATCAAGTGTAGCAAAGTAAAGACTTAACATCAAAATATCATGTCTAAGAAGTTCAATTTGCTCGATACAGATAAAATACGAGAGTACTATGACACCAAAATCCCCTCTCTTGAAAAAGGGTACTTCGCATACCGATGGGAAGCGAGTCCACTGCGTAGGGAACACTATCATCAAACACACATGAGCCTGATGCAAGAGCTGGCTAATAAAGATTTCGATTGTGTGGTCGAAGTTGGTACCGGTCCCTGCGTTTGGACTAAATTTTTATCTATGAGGTCGAAGTTGTTAGCCGGTGTTGATATCTCCTTGGAGATGCTCAAGGGTTGCTCGAGTGACGATAATGTAGCTCTACTTTGTTGTGCAAATGCATACCAACTTCCTATAAAGTCAGAAATAATTAATGCTCTATTTTCTATCCGGGCCCTTGAGTACTTTCCCGATAAAGCCAAAGCAGTAAAAGAATTTTATCGCGTTCTACAACCCGGTGGATATCTTCTAATTATCACCAAGAACCGTAATTATGGAGGCTATAGATCACCAAACCGTGAGCTAAATAATCGATTTTCACGGAAGATGGCTTTGCATATGGGAAATGTCTCACCCGAGTACCTAGCAAGCTTGATCCAGCAGCAAGGTTTCTCACAGGTTCGTATTAAGCCTGCGATCGTAGGTCGGACTAACTTTCTACCTATCTGGAAGGTGATCCGCCTACTGCGCCGATGGTTTACCCCTCAATGGTCCGAAGGGATTCCAAGAATCATGGATCGAGCCACCGAAAGCTTTATGGTGACAGCGTATAAATAAGTATCGTTAATTGTGTAAAGGCCACATCGCAATGAGGCTGTGTTCAGAAAATAAGGGGCGTATTCGTGATGTAGATAAATCTTCAAGGCAAGCATCGTTCATACTGTGGATTCCTCCTGATGCTTGCAATTTCCTTTGTGTGATCTATGAGCCTTGCCTAACACCCCTCATATTGGAGCTATTGGAAAATCGGGTGTATATAACAAGCCCTAATAGAGAGTGGCTCATTACTGTTCAACAAATTACGTCCCACATCAAAAATTCCTCTGTGTGTACTTTAAAGTACCCAATAGAAAATATCTCCCGAGATGATAAGGTAGATGTAGCACTAATATTTGGTATGCCACAGGGTGGTTTTCTCAAACTGCCTATCGATGTGGTTGCCCAACATTATGAATACGTACTCAAGGCGACCTACGAGAATGTCAGAAAGAATGGAAGGCTTCTCTTCGGCTTAGAGTCTATCTGGGATATAATTGGACGAAACGGGTTTACAAGACAGTTAAAACTCAGATTTGCTATTAGCCGAAGGATTTATGAAGTTCTCAATCATCTGGAGTTCAGGAATATTGAACTCTTACATGTTTTTCCTGGCCTATGCCGGCCTATACTGATTGCTCCTCCAAAAGGCTCCTCTGGGCTCAAGCGTCTAATACTTGCACATCATATCGGGCATCACCCTTTTCGCTTATGTTTGCCAATACTCTTTCCGTTTGAGAGACTATTCCTGTGCGATATTTTCATTCCCGCACTCCTTTGGGTAGCGGAAAAATAAACAAGATGGAAACCTACCTCGATTCGATCCTTAGGTTTTTAGGTAATGGTCAACTCCATAATGGGCGTATAGAAATGGCTGTCTGGGCCGGAAAACAGCTGAAATATGGAAAACACTTTTTCGTGTATCTTTCTGACAGCAAAGGGAAGAAGTGGTTGGCCAAGATTGGTCAGTCTAATGAGGCGCCCATTACTAACGAGTATAAAGCACTCCACTATTTAAACAACGTTTTCCAAGGAACATTCCTTGAAGGCTCGATCCCTATGAAAGTCTTTTTGCAAAAACCCGTACTGATTCAGGAGTGGAAATCTGGTACTCCTTTCAACAACATAATTGTGCGTTACCGACGTCGACCATGGAAACGTGGCCATCTGCAGAGACTCTGTAGTCTGACAATAGATTGGCTGGCCACGTTCCACGAGCTGGGAAAAGGTGCCAAAGGACGGGTGGTTACCTCCGAACAGCCTGAATATGAGCCTGCTGGAGCCATTCATGGCGACTTCAAACCTTCTAATATCCTGTTCGAGCCTAACGGAAACCTGATTATTGTAGACTGGGAACACTTTTCACCTGAGGGTACCTTCCAAATCTTTGACTTATTTCACTTTGCTACGTATTTTGGTATTGCCTGTACCAGAAAAACTGGGTTTGATGGATTCCGCTTTGCTTTCCTCAACAAAAACTGGGTTTCCGAAACTATAAGATCATTTATTAAGGATTACGCTAAAAAGATAGGAATGCCTCAAGTGGATTACGTGGAGGCTTATCATCAATATCTTGAATTCATTTTAGTAAGGCGGGCCGGACTTGGACTCTCAAATGATGGCTATTTCATCCAGAAAATTCAGGCCTTACTTGAAAAAGATAAGCCCGAAATATATGCATTGGAGATATAAGTTGTTGCCTCAACCAGAAACTGATGGTCATAACTAGCACTCAAAGCCATATTTTCGATCTATACAGAACAGATGCTTTTTCAGCACACGTTTTTGGTGACGCTTTAGCTCTTTAAAAGACTGCTAAATATCTATCCTTTATGACTTATGGCCTGCTATTGTTAAGTTACAAACGGCTACATAGACACACTTTTCAAAAGAGTTAAAGTCTTACCATTTTTTGAATAGTCTAGGAAAGAATGGAATATGAATCGGATTCAAATGCAACTAAGTCGAGGACTTAGACATCTCACAATAGGCGCGACCGCAAAGCGCATCTTTGGACTCCTGAATGTGGCAGTCCTGCTACGATTTCTTAGCCTCGTCGATTACGGCTTGTTGTCTCTTATCTATAGCATTTATAATTTACTGGATCTTTTGATGGGACTCAAGCAGGGGGATCTAGTTGTTGCACACTGCTCACAGGCCCGGGGGAAGGGAGACCGTAAAGAGGCTGAAGAGTTATTCCAGTCTTATTTGCTCCTGATAGTAATTGGCGCAGGATTGATTATGTCAGTCAGTCTACTGGGAAAGCACCTTTTCTTGAGGAGATATCCTGTGCTGGCATCCATATACTGGCCTTTACTTGCCGGAATCCTATTTACACCGATTAAGGGTATAATAAATGTGTACTTGCGAATTAAGCAGGACTTTGGCCTGATCAAACTAACAGATATAGTGCGAAGTATAGGATTAACATCTGGCTATGTGATATTGGTTGGGTGGTTGGGCGAGGGACTCAGAGGAGCTATCATTGCCTACGCTATAGCCAGCTTTATGCCATTATTTTTTGTGGGACGTAGACTAATATCCGAAGCCACCCGAAGCATCATCAGGCCCACAATCGGCCCGATGGTCGCTCTATTAAGGGGGGAAGGAAAGTGGCAGCTGTCTCGGTATGGCATTGTGACGTTACATGGAAGTGCACGTCCCTGGTTGATCCAGCTTGTCCTGGGCACCGAGGCAGTGGCTCTCTTCCAAGCTGCTAAAGCAGTAATAGGCATACCTAAAGACATCTTGCCCATCAAGAACGTGCTCATCCCTCTCATGAGCCATGAATTACCAGATCGGAATCGGTTAGATCGACTATATGCCGATGCTTGCCGGTATGCAACCTGGCTCTTCAGTGCTATGGCCATTGGGATTGTACTGCTAGCCCCAGGGATGTTCACTGTAGTATTCCCTAAATATCAAGAAGCCATCCCAGTGATTCAGCTGATGTCACTGAATTTTCTCACGGCTGGTCTAGGACATGCCCAGATCCCCTTGTTCTATGCTTTGCGGCTTCAGATGGCCTACTTCTTTACGACAGCGATCAATCTGGGATCAATGCTCATCTTTAGTGTCCCTTTTATGCTGATGTTCGGTGTACAAGGCATGGCACTTATATTTGTATTGAACGGAATTATGATTACGTTGATCCGGCATTATTATCTTATTCGTAGGTTTCCTGAAATTAGCTTCACGTGGGCAAATTTAGTAAAACTTAGTCACCAAGATCGACAGTTTGTGAAGAATTTGCTATTAGGAGGGTAAAGTGATACAGACGATCCTAATTACCCTGCGTTACGGACTTGTTGCCCGCAACGTACTGCGGACTGGTATCTTTCGACGTTTAAAAGAAGCTGGACACAGGATCGTTCTTGTCTGTCCAGCTGCTCACGAGCAATATCTAATCAACGAAGTAGCCAGCCCTCAAGTAATATTGGAACCGTACCCTAAAATAAGGTCTGGAAAAACTGAACAATATTTTACAACAGTAGCTAATGGTCTCCTTTTTAACCACTTTGGTGTCACTAAGACATTAACTATCAAATGGCTTAACCTGATCGCCCAGCGTAAATATATCTCTTTTTTAATAAAAGGTCTCGCAGGTTTATTCTGTCTTCACCGGTCAAAGCACCTACGGCTTCTCGCTGAACGTCTCGATCGAGAAAGATTCCATCATCCTGAGGTTGCCGAAATATTTGATAAATATCGACCTGATCTAATGGTAACGACGAACCTATTTGGCTCCGAATGTCACTTTCTGCGGGAAGCGTGGCGTCGAGGAATTCGCTCTGTCTGTCTGGTAAAGAGCTGGGATAATCTCACAAGCAAGACCCGTATTCGAGTCCATCCAGACTATCTCGTTGTATGGGGCGAGCTTATGAAAGAGGAGGCTGTAAAATTACATTTCTATCCTGAGGAACGTATCTTTGTGTCTGGCGCACCGAACTTTGACTTTTTTAAAGACAGAAATTTTTCCATCCGCCCTCGCAACGAATTTTTGAAAAGCATAGGTGCAGAGTCTGACGTCAAGCTTGTGGTATATTCTCCAGCCAACAAGTTAACCTTTTCTGATGATGAAAATATTCGACGCATTCATCGAATATTACAAAACACTGATGTAGGGGTAAAATGTCATTTGCATATTCGTAAATATCCTAAGACTTTTCAAGAATTTTCTCATCTGTTAGATATACCAGGAATTACAGCAGAAGATTCCGGACTGGTGGTCCCATCATGGGATGATCGTGTAGACCAAACATATGAGCAGATGATGCATCTTGCTGAGTTAATGTATCATGCTGATGTGCTGATCCAAATTGGCTCAACCATTGCGATCGATGCAGCCTGCTTCGATACCCCCGTGATAGGCTATTCCCTCGATGTCAATGATTCACGTGTGCACTGGTCTCATTATGCCAGACGGGTCTTTGACTTTACACATAATAGATATCTTGTGGAGCTTGGTGGTGTCAGACTAGTGCATACTGAGGAAGAGCTTGTCAATGCCCTTAAGGAGTATCTACACCACCCAGAACGGGACCGCGAAGGGAGAAGGCGTATCGTAGAACGGATTTGCGGGAGGTTCGACGGTCTTTCGGGCGAACGCATAGCTACCTTCCTTCTGCATCTCTTAGATGGGAAGAAGCCTGAAGAAGAGCAAAAAGAAGTACAAACATTATTAGACTTAGAGTAAGAGGGGCCCATGAAAATTCAAAGCAGCCTAATTGATTCGGAAGAACAACAAGATTTGAAGTCCAAGTATGAGGAGATCTATACCAGATCAGATGTGTGGATGTATAAAAAGTCGCACGGCATTCACTCAGTAGTTTTAAAGCAAATTATAGAGCTTCTACCCGGAGCCCGTGTCCTGGACGCGGGGTGCGGTGCCGGACGACTATCTTTGATGATTGCAACACAGGCTGACTGGGTAGATGGATTCGATTTTTCAGAAGCTGCTATCCACATCGCCAACCTGAATGCCAAAGCATGCAGAATAGACAATGTATCTTTTTTTATAGCTGATTTAGACAATTACCAGTCCCAAAATCCGGGTAATTATGATCTGATCACACTAATTGGGGTTCTTGAACACGTTAAAGATCCAATAATCTCTCTCAGAGCCATTAATAGATTATTAAAAGAAGGTGGAACAGTGGTAGTAAGTTGTCCCAACTTTCTAAACTTTAGAGGATATACCTACATGACTCTGCTGACCCTGTTTGACCTACCAATGTCTTTAGCCGATTTACGGCAAGTCAATTATATGGATATGCAACACTGGAGTAAGGAAACCGGTTTCGAGCCGTATAAATCAATTGGAGCCATTTATAGATTCGGATGGGTAGAAAAAGCTGTAGAAGACATGATTAAACGTGTGCCCTTAGCGGTGCGCGATAAGGAATTGAGCATATCTATTAATTATGAGGACTATAATTCGTGGCTGTATTCACAACTCGACTTCAATCGCCAATATCTAAGCTATTTAGAGGTTCGTGGGATATTAAAACGGATACAAAGGATTGCCAAACTTGATCCTAAGCCCTTGGAAGACATTGATCCTGGCCTCTGGACAAAGATGAGCCAATATTTGAATGAAGACATCGATACAGATCCATTCTATTGTGAAACAGAACCATTTTGTTACCAGGGAGGGGAGTGTATTTACCTCCTCCGAAAGGTCAAGGATGTCATATGAGGTAGGGAGTATGGAGGTTCTTGGTCTTATCCCGGCACGAGGTGGGTCAAAAGGTGTCATCCGGAAAAACATCAAGTTATTAGCAGGTGAGCCTCTTATTGCCTACACAATTCGTGAAGGTCTCAAATCTAAATACATTAATCGTCTGATTGTAAGTACTGACGACAAAGATATTGCCGATATCGCCCGAAAATATGGGGCTGAAGTCCCTTTCATGCGTCCACCTGAGTTAGCCTTAGATCACGTTACTGATCTGCCAGTTTTCCAACATTGTCTCAGATGGTTGGGAGACCATCAACAATACTGCCCAGATATTGTAGTCCACCTCAGGCCTACTGCACCCCTAAGAAGGGTAGACCATATTGATCAATGCATTCAGCTCTTGATAAATTCGCCTAATGCTGATTCAGTACGCTCAGTGTGCGTTGCTCCCAAAAATCCTTTGAAAATGTGGAAGATTGAAAACAATACTCTAATCCCATTTATACCAGAATCGATTAGCGGGATAAAAGAGGCTTACAATCTTCCCCGCCAGGAACTACCGCCTGCCTATGTACAAAATGGTTCGGTTGATGTAATCAGGATCAAGACAATCTTG
The DNA here is from genome assembly GCA_012961955.1 of Desulfobacterales bacterium. Lineage (GTDB taxonomy): Bacteria > Desulfobacterota > Desulfobacteria > Desulfobacterales > DTYH01 > DTYH01. Next base: position 22,561 of record DTYH01000087.1, read on the forward strand.
GAGAAGAAATCAATGACTGGTGACGTTATTATCCCTTTTATTATGGAAGAATCTGAATCAGTAAATATCGATAGTGAAATAGACTTTCTTGTTGCAGAACAATTGATCAAGAAATATCGAGGATGAAAAATGAATAAAAAGGTAAAAATCTATGGAGCTGGTTCAATTGGAAACCACTTGGCATATGCATCACGATCTATGGGGTGGGATGTTCTTATGTGTGACAACGATCCGCAGGCCCTAACTCGTACAAAAAGCGAAATATATCCAGGTAGATATGGAAAATGGGATGATAAGATTCGATTGTGTCTTGTTCAAGACATCCCAAATGAAGAATTTGATATTGTTATAATAGGCACTCCCCCCGATACCCATTTAGATCTGGCGATTCGTATTTTGAAAGAAGAACACCCAAGAATTCTCCTGATTGAAAAACCACTGTGTACGCCAAAACTTGAAAAGGCGCAGACATTGTATGAACTTGCGAGCCAATCAGAAACTGTGGTCTGTGTGGGATACAATCATACTCTTGGTCAGAATACCGCGGAAGCGGAAAAGATTTTGAGGAGAGGAAAAATTGGAGAATGCATTACTATTAATGCAGGATTTCAAGAACATTGGGGTGGAATATTCCGGGCGCATCCCTGGCTTGCGGGCCCACAGGATAGCTATTTAGGATTTTCGCAAAGAGGTGGTGGTGCTACTGGAGAGCATTCTCATGCCATCAATATTTGGCAACATTTTGCTCATACTCTCGATTTGGGAAGGATTATTGAGGTCTCTGCTTTTATGGACATTGTTAAAGAAGAAAAGACAGAATACGATCAAATATCTCATATTACCGTTAAAACTGAAAAAGGTCTGGTAGGGTTTATTACTCAGGATGTTGTTACTGAACCGCCCAAAAAGTACGTTCGGATTCAAGGAAGAGAGGGATTTTTAGAGTGGTATGTAAACTGGAGTTCAGAAGGTGATGCGATTATCTCACACTGTAAGGGAGAGGTGGTAACTAAGAAAATTTTGCCCAAGAAAAGACCAGATGATTTCAAGTGGGAAGTGGAACACCTGGAACAAATTATTGAGGGCAGAATTCAAGAATCACCTATCTCTCTTGAGAGGGGTTTGGACACAATGATGGTGATTGCAGCAGCCTATCTTTCTCATCAGCGCAAGCAGGTAATGAGGGTCGACTATTCCAGTTACACTTTAGACTCCATTCGCGACGCATAATATATTTATTGAAGCAGGAGTAATAAACCCCGTTACAATTCTACACGGAGCATTAAACCCCGTATGAAAAGGCGTATGATACTTTAATTATCACCCCCGTGCTTCCGCACGGGGCTTTCTACATTCTAACGCGGTAAACATTTATGAATGTTAGTGGGAGGCCAACATGAGTAATGACCATTTTAATTTTGAAGGACTCTTCATATACGATATGGCGAATAACCATCAGGGAAGTGTGGAACACGGATTAAAGATAATCGATGAAATATCCAAGGTTTCCAATGAGGAAGGGGTAAGGGGAGCCATCAAATTTCAGTTCAGGCA